>JBHWQC010000199.1:0-2675 GCA_043425375.1 Atopostipes sp. | reverse complement strand
AGGTCTTTTTTATATGTCTTTATTCATAAGCAGTTACCTAATTAAAAATTATATCATTCTTTAATGATCAGAAATTTGGATGATTAATATTGTGTATACTTAATGAAATTGTTTATGTGATTCAAAAATCAATAGGGAATTTAATATAAAATCAAAAAAAACTAAAAATGTTGTAAGATTTTCCAAGTTCATGCGTCTAATGTATAGGAGGTGAAAAAGTGACCGAGTTGGCAGAAATTTACGAGCGGTATTTCAAAGACGTTTATTTATTTGTATACAGCTTATCAAAAAATCAACATGTCGCTGAAGACATCACATCTGAAACTTTTCTGAAGGCGATGCGAGCACTGGATTCGTTCAAAGGCGAAAGCGACATTAAGGTGTGGCTGTTTCAGATTGCCAAAAACACGTATTACTCGTATTTGCGGAAAAATAAGCGGGTGGTTCCAACAGAAGCGTTTAACAAAGAATCGGACGGTAGGAACATCGAAAAAAAGCTTTTAGACAAAGAGAACGCGTTCGAAATTCATAAAATCCTACATAAATTGCCCGAACCTTATAAAGAAGTCTTTACCTTAAGGGTATTTGGAGAATTGAGTTATAAGGAAATTGGAGAAGTGTTTGGAAAAACAGACAATTGGGCTTGTGTTACTTTTTATCGTGCCAGAAAGAAAATCAATGAAAAAATGAGGGAGAAAAAATGAAATTAGTATCGTGCGATGTTATTGAAGACTTGATTCCACTATATGCGGAAGATATGCTGAGTGAGGCTTCCAGACAATTAGTGGCGAATCATTTAGACGAATGCGAGGAATGTAGAGCAACTCTCAAAGAATTAAAAGAGATGACCGTCTTACCGGTTGAAACAGATACAAAGCCACTAAAAAAAATACAAAAGACGCTGCGGAAGAAAAAGCGGCATGCCATCCTTCTGACAACCTTAATCACTTTATTAATAGGCGCGCTTACGGTCGTTTTTATGACGGCTCCAAAATACGTTCCCTATTCAGAAAACGTAGTGACGGTGAGTGAAACCGATAATGGGTTCACGCTGGTGGATTTTAATGAGGAAGTGGCCGGGTATGACTTACAAAGCTATCCGGATGAAGATGGAGCGGGAGCAGTTTATCATTTGACGACGTGGACAACAACTTGGCAGGCTTTGAAGCAGCCTGAAGCAATCGCGCCGATTGTTTTAAATCCAAGCGGGGAACCAGTAGAAGCTGTTTACTACTATCAGACGAATGACGCTGCCGATCAATTGATTTACGGACAAGAGCAGCATGCTGATGGAGGAGTTATCACTTTGCCGCGATTATCATTGAATTATTTAACAATTTTAGCTGGATTGACCTTAGGGATATGCGTCATAATACTGTTCGCTGTGCGTTCCAATAAAATCTATTTCGAACGGATAACTAAATTAACGTTCTTGCCCCTCTCTTATTTACTGGCTCAACTTATCGTGACGGGATGGAACACCACAACGTATTCTTTAGTTAGAGACATTACCGCTATTTTATTAGTTGCGATTTTATTGTATGGGGTGTTTTGGATCGGGTTAGAGTTCTTAAAAAGACGAACAATCAAATAAAACAGCTACGCAACCAAAAAAGGCTGCTGGAAAATCTGGATTTCTACACGGCTGCTTTCTACAAAGTAAATGGGCACTAGGCCTTTTTCTCACTTTGAATTCACAACTGGATAATTGTCGCGACAGCTTTATTGTCCATAAAGACACAAATATAGGGGCTTGGTAGTTCCTGAAGGGAGCTGCTGCCCTTGTGATTTACAATAGAATCATCAAAGAAAACAACTTCAAAAATTAATATAATATTTCCCATCTTAGTAGCAATCTCTTCATTGAGCCTGTCTTCTTTTTTAATAAATTACCCCGTATCATGACACAATTCAGTGCCTTAGAATAAGATGGTTGCTTTTTACATTTTTTCCTCATTCTTTGTGGAATGCATTGAAAGCTTTACTTCATTGACTTGAATTGGGGAGCATATTTGGATGTCGAAAGTTTATTCAGGAGCTACAAAAGCAATGAGCTCATATAAAATAGCTATCCCCAGAATATTGTAAAACACTTGACATATTATACCCCTGGGTGTATAATATGTTCGGAATTTGAAAGGATGATTTTTAATGAAAAGAAAAAGATTGTTAGTTGGTTTCTTATTAGGAGGCACCATTGCTTTTGGCATAATGAAACCCGACACTGGCTTAGCAGAACCACACCATCACAGCCCTACCGGCGTATATTTTAATAACGAAGTCATAAATTGGAAAGCTGACTCAAGATTTTTCGGAAATGGTTGGCATGGAGAACACCACAATGAACCCTATGGGGCATCTGATTATGAAAATTTCCGAGGAAATCGTGAATCAGAGAGTGGATTTTATCCAAACAGAATGCCGCACCACAACCATCCGCATCACAATAGAGTTAACTGGTAGAAAAAGTTTATTCTATTGAAAGGAGTGATGTAATTGGATTTTAAATATGAAGCCAAAACAAATAAATCATTTCAGACGGCCATTTTGGAGCTGACCGAACAACTTAAAGCAAGAGCGTTTGGTGTCCTGTACCAAGTCAATTTCAAAGAGAAGATCGAGTCAAAAGGCATGGATTTTTATTCAAACTTTGAGGTATTAGAAGTATGTAATCC
>JBHWQC010000198.1:0-17213 GCA_043425375.1 Atopostipes sp. | reverse complement strand
CTATACTTCATTATTTTTCTATGCTAAAATAATCATAGCGATTTGCGTAGCGACGCATGAAATGTACGGAAAAAATGGAAATTTTGAACAGTATAGTGTGTCGGATTTCAAGACGAAGAGAAAAATCGACACCATTGATCGTTTGATTATTGAAAAGAAAAAGGAGAACAATACTTAATGAAACCAGATATAAAGAACAATGAGGTCGCTGTTTTTGCCTTAGGCGGACTTGATGAAATTGGAAAAAACACCTATGGGATTCAGTTCCAAGATGAATTGATTATTATTGATGCAGGAATCAAATTCCCGGAAGATGATTTGCTGGGAATTGATTACGTAATTCCTGACTACTCGTATTTAGTGGAAAACCAAGATAAGATAAAAGGTCTTTTTATTACCCACAGTCACGAAGATCATATTGGCGGGATTCCTTACTTACTCAAAGAATTAAATATTCCCATCTACGGGAGTAAATTAGCGCTCGCGATGATTCGAAATAAATTAGATGAACACCGCTTACTCCGGGATGCGAAATTGCATGAAGTCACCGAAGATTCAGTGGTTAAGTTCCGTAAGCTGTCGGTTCAATTCTTCCATACTAACCATAGTGTGGCTGAATCCTTTGGTATTGCGGTACAGACACCTTATGGGCATGTTGTGCAAACAGGTGACTTTAAATTTGACTTCACGCCGCCATTTGGAAAAGATGCCAACTTGCAAAAGATGGCTAAAATTGGAGAAGAAGGGGTTATTACTCTTCTCTCGGATAGTACCAACGCTGAAATCAGCGGCTTTACCGAATCCGAACAGACGGTAAATGAGTCGATCAACAACTTGGTTGAGAATATTGAGGGACGAATTATCTTTGCGACATTCGCTTCCAATCTCTCTCGTATCCAACAAGTGATTCAAGCAGCTGAAAAACAAAACCGTAAAATTGCGGTATTTGGCCGCAGTATGATTAATGGTTTGGAAATTGGTCGAGAACTCGGCTATATCAAAGAATCGAAAGATTTATTTATCGATGCCCATGAAATTAATTCCTATAAACCAGAAGATATTTTAATTTTATGTACGGGTTCTCAAGGGGAACCTTTTGCGGCGTTGAATCGTATCGCAAACGGAACCCATCGTCAGATTTCTATTATTCCTGGCGACACGGTGATTTTCTCTAGTTCGCCGATTCCAGGAAATACCAATTCCGTTAACACATTAATCAACCAACTGGCGGAAGCCGGCGCAAACGTTGTCCACGGAAAAGTCAATACGATTCATACTTCTGGACACGGAGCACAACAAGAATTAAAGTTGATGCTTCGATTAATGCAGCCTAAATTCTTCACGCCAATACACGGTGAGCGCCGCATGCAGCATGAGCACGTGGATTTAGCCATCCAAACAGGTGTAGAGGAAGAAAATACTTTTATCCTTAATAATGGAGACGTGCTAGCTTTTACAGATGAACAGGCAAGACGAGCGGGCTCCTTTAAAGCGGGAGACGTCTACATTGACGGGAGCGGAATCGGCGATATTGGAAATGTCGTGTTAAGCGATCGTCGCGTGCTTTCAGATAGTGGACTCGTTGTTGTTGTAGCGACGATTGATACCAAAAAACGGCAAATTTTAGCGGGACCGGATTTCATTTCACGAGGCTTCATTTATATGCGTGAGTCTGGCGGATTGATTCGCGAAGCGCAAAAAGTGGCTGAAAAAAGCTTGCAGCATTCATTCAGCTATAAGCAGTTGAATGAATACAAGATGCGTAATGATTTGATTGAGGATTTGAAAAAGTTCTTGTATGAGGAAACGGAAAGACACCCGATGATTTTACCAGTTGTGTTAACAACCGATTAACAATCGAAAAAAAGCATCTCCATTTTTTGTGGAGATGCTTTTTTATTGCACTAAATTGTGTTTGAAAGCATAAATCGTCGCTTGCGTCCGGTCAGAAACTTCGAGTTTTGATAAAATGTTGGAGACATGTGTTTTGACAGTTTTTAAGGTGATAAACAACTCATCCGCAATTTCCTGATTGGATTTTCCATCGGCGATGAGGTGCAATACTTCAATTTCACGTGCTGTCAGCTCTTCATGCAACTGGCGCCGACCGCCATTTTCTTCGTTCTCTTTTAGCTTTTCTGAGACTTCTTCTTCAATCATCGCTTCGCCAGAGTAAGTTTTTCGAATGGCGTGGGCGATGTCGCTGGCCGAAGATGTCTTCAGCAAATAACCACTGGCGCCGGCTTCCATCGCCGGGTATACTTTTTCATCATCAATAAAAGACGTCAGAATAAGGATTTTTGCTTCCGGCCAATTGCCTAAAATGGTTTTGGTCGCTTCAATCCCGTCCATGACATCCATTACTAAATCCATCAAAATGACATCAGGCTTCATCGTTAAGGCCATTTTGACCCCTTCTGCCCCGTTCTCCGCCTCCCCTATGACGTCAATGTCTTCGAGCACAGAAAAATAAGACGTTAATCCCAGTCGCACCATTTCATGATCGTCTACAATTAATAATTTTATCATCTTTAGCCTCCTGTAAGGAATGGAATTCGTATTTCAACACTCGTGCCTTCGCCTGGAAAAGAAATAATGCGGACTGTCCCCCCCAAACCGGAGATTCGTTCACGAATATTTCGGAGACCAAAGCCACTGCTCTTTTTCTCTTCCATATCAAAGCCTTTTCCGTCATCGATAAACCGCAAGATATAAAAATCATCGGATTTTTTCAAGTACACTTCCAACTCATCCGCACTTGAATGTCTTAAAACATTCGACAATAATTCTTGCGTGATGCGAAAAAGGTGATCTTCAATGGCTTCCGTTAATTGGATATCTTCAATCTCATGCATAATCGTAATCGGCACTTTTGATGTCAACTCATCCAAAAGCTGCTCGATGCCTTTTTTCAATGACTTGCCATCGAGTTTGATAGGCCGTAAATGCAAAAGCAGTGCACGCATTTCAGATTGCGCCTCTCCGATAATTTTGCCAATAAGTTCGATTTGTTTTTGCACCGGTTTGGGGATTTGATTCTTCTCCGCTTCCACCGTTGACAAGAGCATCGCGGCCGCAAAGAGCTGCTGGCTTACGGAATCATGCAATTCTCTTGCGATTCGATGTCGTTCGCTTTCTAAGATTTCTTCGCGGGTTTCTCCGCTAATCGTGGTAGCTTGTTGCGTCGCACTCACAGCCTCTTCGGAAATCAGCATAATCTTTTCATGGAGTTTCAAAAATTCTTTATCTATTAAAGGATTGATTTGAACCGGCGTTTCTTCTGAAAACATGTTAAGAAAAATTTTGGCTGAATACTGCCCTTCATTGAGCATTTTCAACGCATTTTCGACCCGTTTTTCTTTTCTTCTTTCTATAAATCGTAAAAAAGCGTACAAAAGAACCGCCGTTACCAAAGCAAAAAAGACCAGATATAAAATAAGCGGCAAAGAAGATACTCGTCGTTCAAAGAGCACCACAGACCAGGCTTCTTCCGTAAAGAAGAAAACAACCAGCAAGATCCCCGCTAAGTAGAGCAAAAAAGCCGTTAGAAAATAGAGACTGATTTCCTTGAGCGAACGTTTTTTCATAGGAAAATCACCTCGACTTCACCAACCAAAATATTGGCCACCAGTTTTATCTTTCTCGTTTGACTGTGGTAATTTTCTGAAGTCCATTTAAAGGTTTCATTACGCAGGGTGATCTCTTCCTCTTGAATCGACAATTCCCCAACCAACATGCTGATATCCAAAGAAACCGCGATCCCTTTAGGAATGATAAGCTTGGTGTCCCCTATCCCCTTGCGAATTAGAAGGATATTTTGCTCTTTTCGTAAAATGGTGTTGCCCAAATCAAAAATCGTGTTGCCAATAAGTTTCGTAAAATTCACATCTTCCCACTGGTAGACGGCTTCTGTAGTCTCACTATCTTCGCCAAACCATCGATTTTTTGAAACTTTGGCAGTGCTTTGATGATCCTCATTGAATTGCACCATAACAAATTCTGTTTCCTTTGTGGATTCTCTTTTTTCGGTAAGGACTTTTCGAATCAGTTGAAAGGCTTCTGGAAAGGCGCCGATGATTAAAACAAACAAGACAATGATGACCAACCAGAGCACTTGGCTAGAGATTAGAGCGAGGGCCAAAGCACCTAAACCAACAAAGAGTAAAAAATTCTTCTTTTCTTCCCTTACTTGCGCTCTGAGGAAAAAGGCAATAAAACCAATGACTAACATAAGGATCGAAAATTCATTATTAAAAACTTCGTAAATGGTCACCAAACCAAGAATCCCCAGTAGAATCATCCACCAGCGTCTATTCATTTTAATCACTCCCCTCGTTTTAGTAACTAGTATTCCCCATAAGTATAATGAATATTCGCCGGCCGTGCACGGATTTTTGAGAAAATCAGTCGGAAGACGGACAACTTTTAGACTTAAAGGATAAGCACTCAAAGAATTCGTGCTGAAAAACCGATTTGGGACACGCAAAAGTGGTCTCAATGGAATGAAATTACATTTGGGTAACGCAAGAGCGGTCTCAACGGAACGAATGCTATTTTCAAATACAGTAAATCAAAAAAAGCGCTGATGAATGCCTGAGCACTCATCAACACCTCTTTTTTAACTATTGAACATTTAAAATTTCAACTTCCATCGCGCCGCCTGGAGTTTCAATATCCACACGGTCTCCTGCAACCCGACCGATTAAGGCTTTTGCAATCGGTGATTCGTTGGAAATCTTTCCTGCAAATGGGTCTGCTTCGGCAGCTCCTACAATTTTGTATTCTTCTTCTGGGCCATCTGGCAATTCTTTGAATTGAACGGTACGACCTAAAGTAATTTCACCTTCAGCATAGTCGTCTTCATTGATAATCTCTGCATGTTGAATCATATTTTCAATCTTTTGAATGCGTCCTTCGATAAAGGCTTGCTCTTCGCGGGCAGACTCATACTCTGAGTTCTCCGACAAGTCGCCAAAGCCACGGGCGATTTTAATGCGCTCAACGACTTCTTTCCGCTTTGTTGTTTTTAATTCATTTAATTCATGTTCTAATTTTTCTAAACCTTCTGCTGTCATTGGAAATTTCTTTTGACTCATCATTATCATTTCTCCTACATTCTATAAGTATATTTTTAAAAATAGTGACGCAAAATGACAGTAATGATGCCACAATGAGTGACACCATTACTGAACACATTTCTCATTTCGTTTTTTCGATGGTAACAAGATAACATGAAAGGCCTTTATTGTAAAGAAAGAATTGATTTATTGATTGGTTTTTTTCGAATGTTTTCGATCCTGAAAAATCGTTCGGATTTTGGATATCACTAAATCAATCGCCACTTGATTGTGGCCGCCTTCGGGAATAATAATATCCGCATACTTTTTAGAGGGCTCAATAAACTGCTCATGCATTTCACGCACTACTGTCAAGTACTGGTGGAGAATACTTTCAAGGGAACGGCCGCGCTCTTGCATATCCCGCTGGATTCGACGAATAATCCGCAAATCATCGGCCGTATCCACATAAATTTTAATGTCCATTAACTCTCTTAATCGTTTGTCTTCTAAAATTAATATACCTTCTAGCATAATCACATCCTGCGGCTCCACCTGAATCGTTTCCTCACCTCGAGTATGTCTTGTATAATCATACACAGGCACGTCGATGCTTTCATTGTTCCGTAATTTTTCTAAATGGTCAACCAGCAGATCCGTATCAAAAGCAAAGGGATGATCATAGTTTGTTTTCAAACGCTCTTCAAAGGAAATATCGCTTTGGTCGCGGTAATATGAATCGTGTTCAATCATCACAATGGACTTTCCTGTAAAATACTCGTAAATCTTATTACAAACGGTTGTTTTTCCACTGCCAGAGCCGCCAGCAACTCCAATAATAACTGGTCTTTGTTGTGCACCCATCCGTTTCCCTCTTTCTTTTTTCATAGATGTCATTAGAAAAGCATTGAGCGCCTAATGGTCCCCAATGCTTTTTATTTTTATTTTATTGACCATTTCCTACATGTTCTTCCTGCAAGATTAAGTGGTCTTGGTAATTGGTCGAGTAATAAATTTCCCCTGTTTCAATATCCGCTAAGAAGTAAAAATACTCGGTTTCTGCCGGTTCAACGGCCGCATGGATCGCGGAAGCGGATGGACTATTTATCGGTCCAGCCCCTATCCCCGGATAGCGATAGGTATTATAGGGAGAATCCACTTCTAAATCAGCGTACGTCGTAAATTCACGGTGCTCGCCTAAGGCATAAGCCACACTCGGATCGGTTTGAAGTGGCATTTCTTCTTCTAAACGATTATAAAACACGCCTGCGATAAGCTGGCGATCTTCATCCGTAACACCTTCTCGTTCGATATAAGAAGCTAAGGTAAGGATTTCATGTACAGTCCATTCACTTTCTTCAATCGCTTCGTAGTATTGTACCATTGTCCGGTCCATTTGTGTAATCATTTGAACAACTAAATCCTCCAGCGTCGTTTCTTCAAATACTTCATACGTAGCTGGATACAAATAGCCTTCCAACATATAGCGAGTTTCATCTACAGCTTCCATCGTATCTGTCAGTAGTTCAGGATATTGAGAGACTAATTCTTCATGGAAAGTTTCTTCTTGAATAAGGGACATAAAGTCCTCTTTTGAAAAACTTGTCTGTTGATCGATCCGCTCGGCAATAGCTTCTAAATGAATTCCTTCTGGTATCGACACACTTCCGACCGGTTCTTCCGCAATCGGGGTGCCCCCCTCGTTCAAATAGCTCACGAAATCATCAACCGACATGGAAGGCGACATCAGATACGTTCCTGCTTGAAAATTGTTCGCCTCTTGAAACCGCACATAGTAATCAAAAACCAATGAACTGGCAATTAAATCATTCTCTTCCAAAATCAAAGCGATATCTCGCCTTGACGACCCTGTTGGAATTTCTACCTCAACGATCTCTTCACTTGTCTCATCGACAGGTTCTAATGCATCAGCTACATATCGGTAGCCGATAAATCCAACAATACCCACCGCTACAATAAATACCAGTAAAATAGTGAGCAGGATTTTCCTCACCGTTTTCTTTTTTTGTCTCTCACTCAAGTCTCTCATTCCCTTTTTATTCAATTCCTACCTATTATACAGGAAGTAATCAGCTGTTGAAAGGAATTTTAGCCATACAAAAAGGGTGGAAAACCACCCTGTTTTGCTCTTTTTATTCTTCATCTTCAGCCATAAATGCACCTAAGACTTCTTCAATCATGTCCCATTCTTCGTCCGTTTCCACATCTTCTAGTTGTCCTTCTAAATCTTCATCGGGATCTTCATAGCGGAAAGCAAACAGTTCAACTTCTTCATCTTCTGATGCTGCAGCTGGATGCAATAAAACATAACTTTTTTCAAATTCTTCTGATTCAAAAGTGAGTAAAATCTGATACAATTCCTCATTACCTTCTTCATCGACTAAAGTAATAAACTCTTCGTCAGGCATCAGGTCATGTGCGTGTTTTTCCTTATCTGTCAAATTGGGTATCTCCCTTCATTACATCTTTTCGGTCCAGATAATTTTGTAAAATCATCATCGCCGCGATTTTGTCGATCACTTTTTTTCGTTTCCGACGAGATACATCGCCTTCTTCAATCATCATGCGATTGGCTTGCGCAGTCGTTAAGCGCTCATCCTCATATTCGATAGGCAAGTTAAACTGTTCTGTGACTAACTCGCCATATGCGATTGATGCTTCTGCTCGTTCACCGATTGACCCATCCATATTTTTGGGCAGGCCAATCACGACTGATTCCACGTCATATTCTGCAATAATTTCGCCAAGTCGTTCAAGACCAAATTCTTCTTTTGCTTCGTTGATTTGGATGATTTCCAAACCTTGAGCGGTCCAGCCGAAGGGGTCGCTTACTGCAACCCCCACTGTTTTAGAGCCCACATCCAAACCTAAAATTCGTTTCACTGCTCGTCGCTCTCAAGGTAAGATTTCAGCAGCTCTTCTAAAATTTCGTCCCGCTCAAAACGACGAATCAAGTTTCTCGCATCATTATGGCGCGGAATGTATGCTGGGTCACCGGATAATAAATAGCCAACAATTTGATTAATTGGGTTATAATCTTTTTCTGCCAATGCATCATAAACTAAATGAAGCATGTTCGACACGTTGTTTGGTTCATTAAAACTACCATCAAAGCGCATCGTGCGATCGTCATTACTCATAATTGAATCCCCCATCTGTCTTCTTTCTTCTTTTCTCTTTTATTTTACCCAAAAGCTGACCAATCTTCAATATGTTTCATGGTTTCAAGAATAGTATACCACAGATTGCAAAAATGAATGCCCGTTTACTTTGTTTCTAGCCAATCTTTTGCTGCCTGGAAAGCGTCAGCGACCCCATCTGGGTTTTTACCGCCAGCTTGAGCCATTTCGGGACGTCCGCCTCCGCCGCCGCCCACTTTAGGGGCGATTGCTTTAATAAGGTCCCCTGCCTTCAGACCGTCAGCCAGCGCCTTTTCATTCATTGCTGTGAGCATATTGACTCTGCCCTCTGCTGCCAGCGCTAAAACCAACACATCTGACGGCTCATTGGCTCGCCATTTATCCGCCATTTGACGCAATTGATCCATATCTTTAGCATCGATTTGTTCAGCAATTAAAGTGTAGTTCCCTACCGTTTGAATATGGTCAAAAATATCGCCAGCCTGGGCATTGGCCAATTTAGCTTGCAAGGATTCATTTTCTCTTTTTAATTCTTTTAATTCTGTAAAGAGATTTTGGACGCGTTCTGTGACTTGTTCAATCGTTTGCGCTTTGATCAATTCCGCCGTTTCAGTCAGGATATCTAAACGGTCTTCAAACCAGTTCAGCGCCCCTTCACTTGTGCGAGCGATGATGCGACGAGTCCCCGCACCAATGCCAGATTCAGTGGTAATTTTGAACATGCCGATATCTGCGGTATTTTTAACGTGCGTGCCTCCGCACAATTCAATCGAATAGTCGTCAATATTTACGACACGCACAACATCCCCATATTTCTCACCAAAGAGAGCCATTGCGCCCATTTCACGGGCTTCATCTATTGAAGTAACGGTTGTCGTGACCGGTGCTGCTTCCCAAATTTTCTCATTGACGATTCGTTCAATTTCTGCAAGTTCATCTGTGGTGACTTGTTTTAAATGTGTAAAGTCAAAACGTAAATGATCTGGCGCAACCAGGGATCCGGCTTGATTCACATGCTCTCCGACCACATCTTTTAAAGCTTGATGCAGCAAGTGCGTCGCTGTATGGTTTCTTTGAATCAGTTGACGTCTCAATGCATTCACTTCTAAGGAGTAGTCTTGACCCACTTCTAAGGTCTCAACGGTTTCTACAATATGAAGGTTCTGCCCAGCCGGTGCCGGTTTTGTATCCAGCACGCGAGCCACAACATTTCCTTCTAAGTCGCGTACAACGCCTTTATCCCCAATCTGTCCGCCCTTTTCAGCATAGAAGGGCGTTTCATCAAAAACCAGCTGTGCTTGACGTTTGCTTGGAATCGAATCGACAAATGCTTCTTCAAAAATAATCGTATTTAAAGAACTTTTTGCTTTGATTTCGGTATAGCCGACAAATTCACTGTCTTTGTCAAAATCAACTAATAACTTGGATTGGACGTTCATCGACTGGCTATCATCTCTGGCCGCACGCGCTCTTTCCCGTTGCTTTTCCATTTCTTCTTTAAAGCCGTCCAAATCAATAGTAAAGCCGCGCTCTTTGGCGTATTCTTCCGTCAGTTCAACAGGAAAACCAAAGGTGTCATACAGTAAGAAGGCATCTTTCCCTTCCACTTTTACTTCTCCCCGGCTGCTTAATTGGTCAAAGATTTGAACGAGGTGCTCTAACCCTTCGGATAATGTTTCATGGAATCGTTCTTCTTCTTGGTTGAGTACTTGCACAACAAATTCTTGTTTATCAACTACGTTTTGGTAGAAATCACCCATGATGTCCCCTACAACTGGAACAAGTTGAGCTAAGAAAGGCTCGTTGATGCCTAATTTTCGCCCATGCATGACGGAACGGCGGATGAGACGACGTAAAACGTAGCCTCTTCCCTCATTGGACGGCAAAGCACCATCCGCAATCGCAAAAGTAACTGCCCGTACGTGGTCAGCAATGACTTTAAAACTCTGCTGCAATTCCTTGGCCGTTTTATATTCTATTTTTGAAATATCTTCCACTTTTTCAATAATCGGTAAAAACAAATCGGTTTCAAAGTTTGTCGGAGTTTCTTGCAGCACGGAGGCAATCCGTTCTAGGCCCATTCCCGTATCAATATTTTTATTCGGAAGCGGCTCATACGTGCCGTCTGGCTGATGATTGAATTGCGAGAACACCAGGTTCCATACTTCTAACCAGCGCTCATTTTCACCGCCGACGTAACTCTCTGGATGGTCTTCTGGCAAATCATTATTTTTTTGGCCGCGATCATAAAAAATTTCCGTATTGGGACCCGATGGACCGACACCAATATCCCAGAAATTGTCTTCTTCATCGATCACATAGTCTTTTGGAAGCCCGACCACTTCTTCCCAAATTTGACGCGCTTCTTTATCCTCTGGGTGAACCGTGACATAGAGGTTTTTTGGATCTAAAGCCAGCCACTTATCGTCGGTCAAAAATTCCCAAGCCCAAACAATGGCTTCTTCTTTAAAATAGTCGCCAATTGAAAAATTACCTAACATTTCAAACATGGTATGGTGACGGGCAGTCACCCCCACATTTTCAATATCATTTGTACGAATACTCTTTTGTACATTTGCGATGCGCGGGTTATCTGGAACAACGGAGCCGTCAAAATATTTTTTAAGCGTAGCTACTCCTGAGTTGATCCATAATAAAGTTGGGTCATCTACCGGAATTAAAGATGCGCTGGGTTCGATTTTATGTCCTTTTTCTTTGAAAAAGTCTAAAAACAGCGAACGAATATCTGAACTGGATAGTTTTTTCATGTCAATCTCCTCTTTTGGTTTTCATCTTAAAATAAAAAAATCGAATACTCTCATTGCGAAAGGACGTCCATACGCGGTACCACCTTTTTTGCAATGACAATATTCGATCGTCAATTACCTCTTAAGTGTCTGGTAACGCATGACTTGCGGTATGGTTTCTCATACAAATCCTTTAGGGAGCATTTGCTATACTTTATTCGCACCTTTCACCACCTATGCGTCGCTGTAAATCAGGGAATAACAAACATATCCTTTGCTCAATAACTATAATGTGTTCTCAAAAAAAAGTCAACTTTTGCTTGCTGTTTTTTAAGAAACCAAAAAAGACTGGACGGACCAGTCTTTTTTGAAACGTTTGATTAATAGGTGATCGTCATATTCTTTTCAATGCGCTCGGAAATCTTCGTTAAAATCGTAATTAATACGATGTAGGTAATTCCTACAACCATCCAAATCACTCCGGATTGATAGGTTCTTGAAATAATGATTTGGCCAGACATAGTTAACTCGACTACTCCGATAACAGACAGAATGGATGTATTTTTCAAAGTTGAGATAAACTGATTGACTAAAGCAGGTGTCGCACTTTGAAGGGCTTGCGGCAAGACAATTTTTCGCATAGTCAAACCAGCAGGCATTCCCAAACTGCGAGCCGCCTCGGTTTGTCCTCTCGGCACGCCTTGAATCCCTCCACGAAGAATCTCAGCGATATAAGCCCCGGCATTGATACTTAAAGCTGCAATACCCGCCACAACCGGTTCAAAATTCGTACCCAGCATATCGGATACACCAAAGAATACGAAAAACGAGAAGACGATCATTGGGATGCCACGCATCGCATAAATGTAAATATCAGCGATAAATCTCAGTACTTTATTGTCGCTAATACGCATGAGAGCGAAAATCAAGCCCAAAATCGTAGCGATAATAATCGAAACAACGGCCGTCCACAGAGTTGTCCAAAGACCATTTAGTAAAGAGTTAACGATGGCTCGAGGCGTTGTCCCAATCCCTGTGGACTCAGCATCCGCTGTTTCGCCAAAATACCGATCAAGAATTTCATCATACCGGCCATCGGCTTTGATTTGTGCCAAGCCTTCATCGAACTGAGTCAGCAAGTCTCCATCTGGCCCAGCATTCGTGGCTAAGGCTTGGTTGACTGGATTAATGACATCTCCTATTTGTCTGAAATCCACTTGGCCTGTACTAATTGCAAACGCCTGCACAGCGGAACTCTCAACTGAAGCCGCGGCATCGCCATTCATAACGGCCTGATGCATATTGACGGATTGATCAAAAGTCAAGATATTAAAGTCATACTCGGCTTGCATCTCTTCGACAATATCCAACCCTGTAGATCCAGTTTTAACTGAAATGGTTTCGCCGCGTAAATCCTCAATCGTTTCATAAGGACTGTCGGCACGTACTGCAAAGGTATTACCAACCTCAAGAATATTTTCAGAAAAATCAAAAACTTCTTCGCGTGCAGGCGTAACCGCTACTCCGGCTAACAGCCCATCAATTTGCCCCGTCTCCAATGCTTGCAGTGCCGCATTGAATGAAAAGTTTTGATATTCATACTCAAACCCTTGCTCTTCGGCAATAAGGTCAAAGATTTCAATTTCAAGACCAGCCGGTTCACCATTGTCATCAAAGAAAGTGAAAGGCGCCATGGCTTGATCCATCCCAATTATGTAAGGTTCTCCTGAAGAATCATTCGCCTCAGCCAAATAATTCGGTGTAAATGCAGATAACCCGATAAGTAACATGCCGATCAGAACAACAACTTTTTTCCATAATTTGTTAAAAATAATGATTACCTCCTAATAATTTTAGAATCACTAACTCCTTTTTTAAAATAATTTTCATCCTTTTCATTGTTTAATCGATTTTGTCCATTTAAAATCCTAACCAACCCCTCACTGTATCCTTAAGAATCGAATGAACTTTGTTAATATTGCCTAAGTTTCCCATCAGACTATCCTAATACTCTCATCTTAACAAAAAAACCGCTTTAAATAAAATAGAAGCGGCTGAAAAGAATTATTGACGCTGATTGGTGGGGAAGTACTTCTCTAAAGAAAAGCCCCGGCCCATGACTTCACTGGCCGACATGACCACGACAAAGGCATCCTCATCTAATTGTAAAATCATTTCTTGCAGAGCCGTAATTTCATGGTCTTGAATGACCACCATCAGCATCTCTTTTTGGTCGTTTTGATAGCCACCGCGAATATCTAAGCGAGTCACTCCCCGGTCGAAGTTTTCGATAATCTCCTGGCGAATTTCATTTGGCGAATCGGAAATGATAAGCACTGTTTTTTGCGAACGATTCCCGACAAGCACCAAATCAATAAAATGAGAAATAAAGACGAGTGCAATAATCCCGTACATAATCGCTTCGATATCAAAAACGAAAAAACCGATTAAAATGATGACACCATCGGAGATCAGCGTCGATTCTCCCATGGAAAATCGCGTATATTTTTCCAAGATTTGAGCCACAATACTAGTCCCGCCGGTTGAACTTTTTGCTTTGTATACTAAACCGATGCCGATACCCGTGAGTACCCCGCCATAGACAGTCGCCAGTAAGAGGTTATTTGTTATCGGCGTGACCTCCCCTATGATGTCAATAAAAAAGGGAAACAAAAGACTACCTAAAGCCGATTTAAAGAAGACATCTTTGCCCAGTAAAAAATAACTCATAAGCAGTAAAGGAATGTTAATCGCATATTGAATATAAGCTGGATCCCAACCAGAAAGTTCATTAATAACAATAGACAAACTAGAAACCCCACCGGAAATAATATTGTTTGGTAAGAGAAAGGCTTGAAAGGCATAGGCTAATAGCAAACTGCCGGCGATAATATACAGCATATCTTTCCAATCCCTGGTGTACTTTTTGATGATTTCATTCATTTTCCATCCCACATCCTCTTCTATAGGTTTCAATGCGCATGTGTCATTATAGCGAATTCTTTTTTGTTTCACAATTCCCTTTTTATATTTCTAACAAATCGTTTATAATAAAAGCTAGTAAGGAGGGGAAGAATTTGAAACCATTTTTTCATCTGCTTGTGAATCAAAATTCCCGCAACAGCGATGCGGTATTTAAAAAGCTCTTATTGGATTTACCTAGTTATACCAGCCATTATAAAATACATATTACAGACAATATTGAACAGCTAAAGCTGCACATCAAACGGCTGAAAGAAGTTGTCAATCCTGAAGACATCATTGTCACAGTGGGCGGCGACGGCAGTTTGAATCAAACCGTTACTTTTTTGGAACAGTATGCCATCAATAATCCTTTAGGCTACATTCCATCCGGGTCCGGCAATGATTTCGCTCGTGCTAATGGCCTCCCCGTTAAAACGGAAGAAGCCTTGGCTCATTTATTTCAAGTGACTGAACCAAAAAAACGTTCTATTATCCATGCAACTCAAGGTGCTAGAGACTATTATGCTGTTAATAGTTTAGGTATTGGGATCGATGGTTTAGTCATCCACAATATTAACTCGGGCCGGCGGAAGAAAATGCTTGGGTCGATGTCTTATCTATCGGGTGTGTTAAATGCGTTTACCAAACAAGACAAATTTCCTGTGATGCTGAAAGTAGATGAAGGTGTATTTACTTTTGAGCAAGTACAGCTAGTCCTCATTGCTAATAACCCCTACTTTGGGGGCGGGATTGAGATTGTTCCTGAAGCAGATGGCGGCGATGATTTACTCGAAATCGTGATTGGGGAAGATGTCAACAGCCGACGTTTACTGCAAATCCTTTCACGTCTGCTTGGAAGGAAAAATCATCTGGACCATCCAAATTTACATCTGTTTCAAACAAGAGAAGCGGCACTCTTTACCGAGGCAGCCGAATATGCGCAAAAAGATGGGGAAACTTTTTATCAAGAAGGCTTTGCTTTAACGATACGGACGATTCAACGCTCTTTTTGGATATAGGATTCCTCACAAAAAAGCCTGAGATGCGATTTCAGGCTTTTTTAATTCTGGAAAAGGGTTAAACACTTTTAATTAAATTAAGGCGAAGTTAGGTCTTGTACCCCCTTTATAAATAGGTATCTAAACAAAATCTGCCATTCGTTTCCCCACATTCCACGCATACAAAAAAGACACCCACAATACGGATGTCTTGCTGCTTCTCAAGCCAGTCACTAAGTCTCTTCACTCACATACTTAGAAAGCCGGTCCCACATTTCAGCAATGCCTTGCAGCATACCGGCGTCGACTAACTGTTGAAGCTCTTCTTGCGCATTGTATTCGGTGCGACTGACGAGAATGGAGCGGTTATTATTAAGCGCAACAAAGTCCATCACTGTTTTAGCCACCGGCAATTCACGATTGATTTCCCCGCTTTTATCAGCAAAGTAATCAACAGAAACAATTCGTCGCGGCTTTTCTATCACTTGATAGACGGTTTTGCCCCAAGATTCTAACTTGTCATTCTTTTGAGCTGAATCGGTCTCTTGCATGCCATAAAACCATTCTCCACCAGGTCTAAAATCGAGCGAAGAATGAATCAACTCCCATCCCCGCGGTCCCCAAAAGTGTGCTAAATGCTCTGTTTTCGTAAACATTTCAAATAAACGTTCACGAGGTGCTTCAAACACCTTCTCTAACACAAGCTCTTTCTCGTGTTCAATGCGTGACGTTATCCCATATATTGGCATATGATTCCCCCTTTACCATTATTGCTACCCAGCGATAATACGCCTCTTAGATCACCAGGACTTGTCCCCATTTGCGAAGCAAGCCTGAGCGTATCAGCGACTTTTTTGGATGAGTGTTTAATGCCGATCGATTTTAGCATAGACTCTTTCTGTTTTTGGCGCGCAAAGCAAAACGACCCATACAGACAGCATCAATCCCATTAACATCCCGCTCGCCTCCTGTTCTTTTCAGTTCAGTTAAGTTTGGTTTTTTAGGAAGTAATTTTTTGTTTTTCTAGCATTAAAATATGCGCTAAAGCCTCACCTCTTCTTATATCTATTTTACTTAATTCTTGTGAGAGGTGGTAACAATACAGCTTTTAGAATGCATAAAACCGCTAGGAAATTAGAGTGCCTCTAATTTCCTAGCGGTTTACCCTTTTATGGGAGATAAAAGGTGTGTCTTATATTATTTATATTCAGGGTTATCGAATAGTTTGGCTTTTTTAACATCTTCAATCGTTTGTGTACCTGCTAATTGCATGACTCGCGTAAGATCTTTTTCGAAGTACTCTAAAACAGATTTTACACCTTTCCAGCCACCAAGCGCTAAACCGTATAAAACTGGACGGCCAAGAGCCACAATATCGGCACCGCTTGCGAGGGCTTTAAAGATATGTTCACCGCGGCGAACGCCACTGTCAAAGACAATCGGTACACGACCAGCAACCGCTTCAGAGATTGCTTCAAGTGTTTCAAAAGAACCTGGTGCGCCATCCAATTGACGACCGCCGTGGTTTGATACCCAAATTCCATCTGCGCCTGCGCCGATGGCTAGGAGTGCATCTTCAGGACTTTGCAGACCTTTAACAAAGACAGGTAAACCTGAATACTCTTTTAGGAATTGTACATCGCGGGCGCTGATTTTTTGTTTGGATTGTGAATAAATATTGTTCAATGACATATTCGCTCCCGAACCGGTCAAGTAACGAGAAACAATTGGCATACCAAATGGGTACACGAATTTATTGTGGATATCTTTTTCACGGTTACCACTCAATGTTGAATCCGCTGTTAAGATAATTGCGGTTGCTCCATCTGCTTTCGCTTCATCAAGAATATTTTTGTTTAATTCGTCGTCTTTACTCATATAAATCTGGAACCAGCGCGGCGAACCATCTAAGCCTTTTTCAATTTCTTCAAACTTTGCACCTGAGTAAGCACTGATTGACATAATGGTTCCGAATTCTGAAATTCCTTTTGCCGTCCCTGCTTCTTTTGTTTCATGCGCTAAACCATGAGCAGCAATTGGCGCCATAATAAACGGCACTTTAATCTCATGACCTAAAATAGATGTCGATGTATCTGGGAATTCTACATCTGCTAAAACACGCGGTAAAATACGTTTGTACTCCCATGCTTTATCATTTTGGCGAAGGGTATATTCATCCCCTGATCCGCCTGAGATATAATCAAAACCGCCGTGAGGGACAATTTTGCTAGCTTGTTCTTCTAATTCATAGGTATTTACAACTTCAATTTCTTTAACTTCTGAGTT
>JBHWQC010000197.1:0-39101 GCA_043425375.1 Atopostipes sp. | reverse complement strand
GCGAAAATCTTATTATCAATGGGTGAAAATGATCCAATCGTTTCTAAAGAAGAAAGTGACCGCGTTATTGAGATTTTTAAATCACGGGGTGCGGATGTGGACCAAGTATGGGTAAACTCACATGAAATCAATGAGAAAAATTTAATTGCGGCAAAGCAGTGGTTAGACAAGATAGACTAAAAATTTAATGGGATGAAACCACAAGCTTTTAAATAAAGCAGCCAGAAAATGTACCACATCTTTCTGGCTGCTTTTTTTATATGCGCGATTCTCGGGTTACCCGTCACAACTCGCTCCTTTTGACGAGTAAATTCAATATTATTCGTCAAAAAATAAAAAAATGACGAATAATATTGTTTAATCGCTATGAGTTTTTAAAGGTTTCTTAAGTCAAAGAAGTGGAAAGGAATCGTTTGCAAGAGTAAGAAAGGGCTCACATTGCTGTTAAACCGGGATTTATTTGCATATATATTTATTTGACGTATGATAAGTAGTGGGAGAAAAATAGCGGAGGTGAACAATATGTCAGAAAAAGTCATGCTAGTTTTGATTTTAGAAAAAGAACAATATCTGAATGAATTGCTTTTAGAGTTATCCGATGAAGGGATCCACTCAGCAACAGTGGCAAATACCTCGGGGATGATGGGGCATCTATCTTCTTTAGGAGAAGAGCAAATTATTTCAACTTTGCGTCCTTTATTCACACCGGCTCACACAGAAAACAAAACAATTTTTATGGTGTTGAATCAAGATAAAGTTGAAGTGGCTCGAAAAACGATTCGCAACGTTTTAGGGGATTTATCTCAACCAGAAACGGGTATTTTATTTGGAATACCGCTCTTATTTACAGAGGGCATTCGAGATTATGAATAAAAATATATAGAATTGAAGGTTTGATATTGTGGATTTTGGTGCTTTATTAAGTATCGCGATTGTGTTATTTACCGGATTATTTTTTGGAAAGATAGTGACTTACTTCCGGTTGCCTAACGTTACAGGCTATCTCATTGGTGGACTCATTATGGGCCCGTCGATTTTGAATATCCTTTCTGTGGAAAGTATTGATTCGTTAGGTATTATTTCTCAGGTAGCCTTAGGATTTATTGCATTTACTATTGGGCTCTCTTTCAAAGTGAATTATTTTAAGCGTGTCGGATGGACGCCAGTTGTCATCGCTTTTTTTGAAGCCACTTTAGCCGTGTTATTTGTTCAGATTGCTTTATTGATCGCAGGATTTGATCTTTCGATGTCTATTCTTTTAAGTGCTATAGCAGCGGCAACTGCTCCTGCTGCGACGGTAATGGTCATCAAACAGTATAAAGCAAAGGGACCGGTGACGGATACCTTGCTAAGTGTAGTGGCAATAGATGACGCGATTGCTTTAATATTATTTGGCTTTGCTGCGGCCATTGCGCAAACACTCTTAGGTACAAATGTTTCGAGTAATTTACTCTTCACGATTTTAAATCCCATTTTAGAAATAATATTTGCTCTGCTGCTTGGTGCAGTTGTTGGCTTTATAATGAAATATGTCTTGAAATGGTTCACTACACGAGGTGGTCGCTTATCGATTCTCATTGGTAGTGTCTTTTTAATTACAGGCTTAGCGGCTTTCTTTGGAATCTCAGAGTTGTTAGCCAATATGGCGGGTGGAATTGTGCTCACAAATATATCGCTTGATGCCCAACGAATGGATGAAATGACCGATTATATTACACCGCCTATTTATATGGCCTTCTTTGTGATTTCCGGTGCCCGCTTGCAATTAAGTATTTTACCAACGATTGGTCTATTAGGAATTATTTATATTCTATTCCGCGTGATTGGTAAAATAACCGGCGCATATATTGGGGCGCGGATGATGAAGGCTTCTAAAAATATTCAAAAGTATTTAGGACCCATGCTTATTCCGCAAGCTGGTGTGGCGATTGGATTGACCAGTGTGGCCGAACAGTTAGTTCCCGAACATGCCGGTGAAATTACAGCTGTGGTACTTGTTGGAACGCTCATTTATGAGTTAGTCGGACCGGTGATTACGAAAATTTCCTTAGAAAAAGCTGGCGAAACAAACGTCTAAGCAGATAAAAACCTCGTTCTCATGTCTTCATTATGACGTAAGAACGAGGTTTTATTTTGTTCGATTAGATAAACAGCATCATGGTTGGAACGGTAATAATCGCAAGCACGGTGGAGACGAATACAACTTTCGAAGACAACTCGACATCTAAGCCGTAACTGTCGGCTAACAAAGCGGTGGTGGTTCCGGCAGGCATGGAGGACATAATGGCCAACACCCCAATAATTACTTCATCAAGCCCTAGCCATTTACTGACGAGCAGCACAGACGCGGGGATGGCAATCAGTCGAATAACTACATACCGTAAAACCCCTTTTTCAAAAAGGGCATCCAGTTGAATTGTTGCCAGAATAGAACCAATCATAATCGCAGCAATTGGAGAAACGGTGGCTGCCAATTGGCCAATCGAGCGGTCGATAAAAGAGGGGATGGGAATTTGAAAGAAGCCGCGAATCATCCCGAGAATTAAAGCAATAATGGATGGATTACGTAAGAGTTTATAAAAGACAGAGCCGCCATCACCAGCAGACCGATCCGATAAAATAGAAATACCGACCGTCCACATAAAAATGCGATGGGGCACAAGGTAAATCGACGCAAAAATTGTGCCGATATCGCCATACATCGAAGCGACTAAGGGCTGACCGGCTAAGCCGACGTTATTGACTAAAGTGGCATAGTGCATAATACGCTGCTTTTTCTCGTCAAAATCCCTAAAAGCCAGTGCACCTACAATATAAGCACCTGTATATACTAAAACAGAAGCGATTAAGACCCATAAACCAGAAACGAGTAATTCAGGGGTTAGATTTCTGAAGGAATGAAACACAAGGGCGGGAAGTAAAATGTTCAAAATAATACTAATAAAATGGCTTCTATTTTCATCGGTAATCATCTTGGTGCGGTAAGCAAAAACTCCGATGAGTAAATTCAATAGAAAGGTCAGTTGTAAATCAAGCATTTGAAAGAATTGTTCCATCTATTTTCATCCTGTTCCTTTGAATTTTCAACATTACAGTATAATAGCAGACTTTCAAGAGACGTTCAAATACAGAAAGGTTTTATAGCGAAAATAATTAAGAAGAAAATGCGAGAACACGTTGAAATCTCAAAGGGTTTCTAGTAAAGTTATACGTATACTGTGAAACATTTTGTTGTTTCACATTACATTTACGAGGAGCATTTATCTATGAATCCAGAGCTTTTTAAAGAGCAATTAAGTGAAGAGGGTTTTTCATTAACGGAGCAGCAGATGGAACAATTCCATCAGTATCTCGTCTTGCTTCAAGAGTGGAATGAGAAAGTCAATTTAACCGCAATTTCGGAAGAAGAGGAAGTGTACTTGAAACACTTCTACGATTCCATTACATTGGCAAAGTTTGTACCTTTTGTAGAGGGAGCGAATGAAACGCTTTGTGATGTCGGGTCTGGTGCCGGTTTCCCAAGTCTTCCACTCAAAATCTTGTTCCCTCACTTAAAAATCACCATTGTCGATTCTTTGAAAAAACGCATTAACTTTTTAGAGTTATTAGTCAATGAATTAGGGTTAGAAAACGTGCATCTTGTGCATGCACGGGCAGAAGATTTTGGACAAGAGAAAAAGAACCGACAAGCCTTTGATGTGGTGACGGCTAGAGCGGTGGCCCGATTGAGTGTATTGGCGGAATTTTGTTTGCCGATTACAAAAACCGGTGGCATCTTTGCAGCGATGAAGGGGGCAAAAGCTTCTGAAGAATTGAACGATTCAAAGAAAGCCATCAAAACCTTGGGCGGAAAAACCAGAAAGGTCGAGACCTTTGAGTTGCCAAAAGATGCGGGAGAACGGAGTATTCTCTTGATTGATAAAATAAAAAATACCCCTAATAAGTACCCGAGACAAGCAGGTACGCCGAATAAGAAACCACTGTAAAAAAGAGTATAGATGACTTAGACATGGAGGAAAAAGAATGGCGAGAGTAATAGCAGTCGCTAACCAAAAAGGTGGCGTTGGAAAAACAACCACAACAATCAACTTAGGCGCTTCACTAGCCGATGTCGGCAAAAAAGTGCTGCTTGTGGATAGTGATGCCCAGGGAAACGCAACAAGCGGACTTGGTGTCAGCAAAACAGAAGTTGAAATTGATATTTATGATATTTTAATTAATGAAGTACCGATTAACGACGTGATTGTCTCTTCCAGCCGTGAAAATATGGACCTGGTACCGGCTTCGATTCAATTAGCCGGGGCCGAAGTGGAATTATCCAATATGACACATAGAGAAACCCGCTTAAAGACCGCGCTCGATGCCGTGCGCGAGGATTATGACTATATTTTAATTGATTGTCCCCCGTCTTTGGGGCATTTAACGATTAATGCCTTTACTGCCAGTGATTCCGTCTTAATTCCGGTTCAGTGTGAATATTACGCACTTGAAGGATTAAGCCAGTTACTCAACACGGTTCGCTTAGTGCAAAAGCATTTCAATAACCAGTTAAAAATTGAAGGTGTGCTGCTGACGATGTTGGACCGTCGAACCAATCTTGGTTATGAAGTAGTTGAGGAAGTTAAGAAATATTTCCACGAAAAAGTATATGAAACCATCATCCCACGTAATATTCGCTTATCTGAAGCCCCAAGTTATGGTCTTTCCATTGTAGATTATGATAAACAATCTTTGGGCGCCCAGACATACAGAGAGTTAGCAAAGGAAGTGTTGGATCAAAATGAGCGCTAAAAAAAGAAAAGGACTGGGGCAAGGGATTAATGCGTTGTTCCCAGAAGAAGCCTTGTTTGAAGAAGAATCTCTAAAAGGTTCAGAAGCTGTTGTCGACATCCCAGTCAATGAAATTCGTTCGAATCCATATCAGCCGCGTAAACATTTCGAAGAAGAAGCATTGAATGAACTGGCTGAATCCATCCGGTTGAATGGGGTTATGCAGCCAATTATTGTGCGTGAATCCAGCGCAAAAGGCTATGAGCTCGTGGCGGGTGAGCGTCGTCATAAGGCCTCCATTATTGCGGGCTTAGATACAATCCCAGCGATTGTCCGTGAATTGAATGAAGAGTTTATGATTCGCTATGCGATTTTAGAAAATCTGCAGCGTGAGGATTTAACGTCTTTGGAAGAAGCGGATGCCTATCAGTTAATGATGGACAAATTAGGATTGACACAAGAAAAAGTGGCCGATGCCCTTGGAAAGAGCCGCTCGCATGTGGCGAACCACTTGCGTTTGCGCAAGCTGCCAGAGGAAGTCAAGCAGCTGATTACAAATGGCGAGTTATCTATGGGACAGGCGCGAACGCTGCGTTCTTTAGATGATGCGGAACAAATTGTCTTGCTCGCCAGAAAAGCCGTGAAAGAGAAGTTGACCGTAAGAGAGTTGGAAAAAATGGTAGCGGCTTTGAAAAATAAAAAAACAGAGCAACCAGCAAAAAAGCCGGCACCTACTCGTAAGTCCCCGTTTATCAAAGCGTACGAAAATCAGTTGATGGATAAATTTGGGACGGATGTTAGTATCAGCGAACGCGGTGAAAAAGGAAAAATTCAAATCGAATACACCTCTCAAAGCGATTTAAACCGCATACTGATTGATGTATTAGATATTGATTTAGATGCGTAAACGCGGTAAAATGAAGAGTGGCCTTTCAAAAGAAGGAATCGCACAAGGAGAGATGGATAGATGAAGCAAGATTATGGATTACATGATGTTGTTGAAATGAAAAAACAGCACCCTTGTGGGGAGAACCAATGGGAAATTATCCGAATGGGTGCCGATATTCGGATTAAATGTTTGGGTTGTGGCCAATTAGTGATGATGCCGCGCCGTGAATTTAACCGAAAAATGAAAAAAGTACTAAAATCGAACGAAAATGAATAGCCACATCCAGATGTGGGAAAGGTGAGTATTAAAATATGGCTTTAACAGCAGGTATCGTCGGTTTGCCCAACGTTGGGAAATCGACGTTATTTAACGCAATAACAAAAGCAAGTGTAGAAGCAGCAAACTATCCGTTTGCGACAATCGATCCAAACGTCGGAGTCGTAGAAGTTCCAGATGACCGTTTAGAACGACTAGCTGAAATTGTCGACCCCGAGCGAGTGGTTCCAACTACTTTTGAGTTTACAGATATCGCAGGTATTGTCAAAGGAGCTAGTGAAGGGGAAGGGCTAGGGAATAAATTCTTAGCTAATATTCGCGAAGTGGACGCTATCGTACACGTAGTCCGTTGTTTTGAAGACGACAATATTACCCATGTTTCGGATAAAGTGAGTCCAGCTGACGACATTGAAACGATTAATTTAGAATTAACGCTGGCAGACTTAGATTCGATTTCCAAACGCTATGACCGTATGAAAAAACAAGCACGTTCGGGAGATAAAGAAGCGGTGGAAGAATTTGCCGTTTTAGAAAAAATCATGCCCGCTTTAGAAGAGGGAATCCCAGTACGCGCGCTGGAATTCAACGAAGACGAACAGAAAATTGTGCGTGGATTATTCTTACTGACAAGTAAACCGGTCCTTTATGTCGCAAACGTTGCGGAAGAGGATATGGCCGACCCAATCGCTAATCCAAACTTTCAAATCGTCAAAGAAATTGCGGATTCTGAGGGAGCTGAAGTGGTAGGGATTTCAGCGGGAATCGAAGAAGAACTTTCGACGTTAGAAGATGATGAACGGGATATTTTCCTCGAGGATTTAGGCGCTGAGGAACCGGGTCTACACCGTTTGATTCGAAAATCCTATGAGCTGCTGAACTTAGGCACTTACTTTACAGCCGGTGTCAAAGAAGTGCGCGCATGGACCTTTATCAAAGGCATGACGGCTCCACAAGCGGCCGGAGTGATTCATACTGATTTTGAGCGTGGCTTTATTCGTGCCGAAACCATTTCCTACGAAGATTTCGATCAGTACAATGGAGAAAAAGGTGCGAAGGAAGCAGGTAAAATGCGTCAAGAAGGGAAAGACTATATCGTCCAAGATGGCGATGTCATGTTATTCCGCTTTAACGTTTAAGACGGAGCCGAACGAAACGATGAAAGGAGTCTTTTCGTGTTTAATCGAAAGAAAAAAGATGAACCAGTCGAACAAACAAAATCATTTGATGAAATAAGGGAAGAAAATCAACAGCTTTATCAAGAGCTGACCAATAAAAATAAAGATTACATGTTCCAATTGAATTCACGACTTGATGAGTTGGAATACGATACGCGAAAAAAAGAACTTGTTTTCAACGAAATGCTTCAAGAAATTATCTCGGGTCAAGAGCAACACCTTCTAGCGCGTAAAATGTATGGAACGGTGACCGAACAAGCGGATCATATTTTAGGTAAAAATGTCCAAATGGATGAAGAGGAAGACCGCTCACCCACTTGGCAAATTTATGTGGATGGCGCTTTGTTGATGGGTGGGTTGTTTGGTATCGTCAATGGGGTAAGTGCCTGGAATAATCCAGAAGCGGCAGTAGGGCTTTTGCAAATTATTATGAACTTCTTACTCGGTGGCTTGGCGATTCTTGTATTAACGAAGTATATGCCAAAACCGGGTCAATCCAAAGGGTTGCTTAAATATATTGCAGCTACGGCAGGGGTTATGCTGTTTTGGGTGCTTGCTTTAACTTTTGTACTCGCAGCAATGCCACAAGTCTTGAATCCGGCCGTGCCAGGTCCTGTCATTTTGACCATTTCAGCTATTGCTTTAATCGGCAGATGGTTATTTAAACGACATTACAATGTAAGGGGATCCTTTTTCTAATGTTAAAACCAGCGACTTTGATACAGTAAAGTCGCTTTTTTAATGCATTAATGATACATTAACACTATTCTTTTAGAAGAAAGGAGCAGTCTACATGCTCGAAGGTTACCCTTTAAGAAAGTACGATTGGAAAGATTGGCTGTTTATGGCCTTAAGCTCGTCTTTATTTTTACAAGTCATTACCGTCCTCGTTTTAAGCTGGGCCGCCGGTTTTCTGGTGAGCCAATTTACGATGGAAACTATCGCCTCCATTTCCATCTATGGTACTGTGTATGGCACTATTCTTAGTTTACCGCTTACACTGTTGGTGGTGTATTGGCGAAAAATTCCTATTTTGAATCGCAAGCAATTAAGTAAGCAAGAAAGTTTTCTTTTACGCGGCTTAACCAAAGAGGATTGGAAGTTTCTCGTAAAATACATTCCTCTGTCTTATCTTATCTATATCATTGGCAGTATGTTGGTTGCTTATTTGTTTGGTGCGAGTGAAGCGGCCAATCAAGTGGCCGTTGAATCGCTGTTTGACTATGTGCCGATTTGGGTGCTGTTTGTGATGATTGTGATTGTCGCTCCCGTTGTCGAAGAGTTATTGTTTCGAGGAATGTTCTTGTTTTATGGGAATCGTTTGGATACGACTTGGACGCGGGTGATGATCAGTGCGCTTTTGTTTGGATTGATTCACGGACCGTCGGATGTCTACACCGCTTATACGTACATAGGAATGGGCGTGATGTTTTCTTACGCTTCAAAAAGAACGCAGGCCGTTGAAGCAGCGATGGTGTATCATTTCTTAAATAATTTGGCTGGTTTTTTAATGATAGTTTATGCGGTTTAACCGGTGAGAGGGGCTTTGTAACTAAAAAATTGGAAAATGTAGTTGCAAATTGTTTTTACACTTAAAAAAATGGAAATTTTAAGTGTAAATGTACGAATCACTTAAAAAAGACAGGAAATTAAGTAAACACCTCATAAACAAAACAACAGCTAACGAATATTGGGCTTTTCCCCTATGCGTTAGCTGTTTTTCTCTCAGTATTTACTCACTCAAGAACTGTTCGGCCAAGTATTCGATTTCGTGATTCAAGAGAGCCACCTTTTTCTCTACTCCGCCGCTATACCCCGTCAAAGATCCATCCGAACCAACTACCCGATGACAGGGGCACACGATGCAGATCGGATTCCGCCCAACCGCACCGCCCACCGCCTGAGCCGATTGATAGTCACGCCCAATTTTTTCGGCAATATCCAGATAACTTCTCGTTTCACCATAAGGAATTTCGTATAAAGCATCCCACACCTTTTCTTGAAAGGATGTGCCTTTGACATCAGTTGGGAAGTCGAATACCTTTCGTTCTCCAGCGAAGTATTCGTCAAATTGCTTTTTATAAGGGACAATCTCTTTTGAATCAGAAATCAGTTTACTATCCGGGTAGTGTTTAATTTGCCAAGCAATGACATCGTCCAGATTCCTTGTTTCATGGCTGACATAGCTTAACCCTCGATCCGTTGCCACAATATACCCAGACCAAACATTACTCTCCACTTTATCGATATATAAATTTTCCATAATACTTGCTGGCCTCCCGTCTCTTTCTCCTATTTTATCATATAAAAGCCCTTTAAGTGAGCAGAACCAGCTCTAATCAAAGACTATTGGGGGATTTTTGATATAATGAACGTACAATAAATTTTCGTTCAAAAAGAGCTTGATAAAAAGAAATAAAGAAAGGAAAAGAAGATGAAGCGCTATAAAGAATTTGTCCCCGGACGTCGCATTTTAAAAACAGGAGTTTCCGTCTTTCTAAGTGTCCAATTATTTTACTTTTTTGGACACCAAACCCCCGTTCATGCCGCTTTAGCTTGCATTTTAACCATGCGGGCGACGAGTGATGAAACAAAAGAAAGAGGAAAGAACCGACTGATTGGAACTTTAGTCGGCGGGCTTTCTTCTTATCTGGGCTTAGTTCTTTTTCAACTGTTGCCGATTAATTCCTTATCCAACTTTGCACCATTGATTATTGCGAGTTTCGTTTATCTTTCCTTATGGATTGGAAAGTCCTTACATTTAGACCCCTATGCCATAACGATAGCGGCAGTTGTCGCAACCGTGACAATGATTTCGCATAACGAGCATCATTCAGATGCTTTGTCTTACGTTTCTTTGCGAATGTTGGAAACTTTAGTCGGCTTTTTGATTGCCTATCTAGTCAATAAACATTTCTTTAAACGGCGAGAAAGCAAGCCAATTTAATAAATAAAGGATTGAGAGAAAATGTGTTTAGTAACTTTTATAAAAGACGGCCATCCCGATTATTCCTTGATTTTAGTGGCCAATCGAGATGAGCTGTACGATCGGCCGACAGCCCCCTTGCATGAATGGAAAGACCATCCTTCTGTCACTGCCGGCCTCGACTTAAAAGAATTCGGAACGTGGCTTGGGTATACAAAAGAAGGGAAATTCATCACTGTCTTGAACCACCCCTTCGTAGAATGGGAGACGTCAATTGACCCCCCGCGGTCTCGCGGACAACTCTTGCGAGATTACCTGACAAGTGATGTGACGATCGAAGAGTTTAAAAATTATATTCAAGCTCACCGAACTGAGTATGCCGGCTACCATTTACTGTTTGGCACCTTTGAGGAGTTGCATTATTATTCAAATATCAGTGATAATTTCCATACCTTTGAATCAGGTCTCCACTGCTTAGCCAATACTTTTGATGATTTAAGCCATCACCGAAGAGATCGGTCGGCTGATTTACTGAGCCAGTATGTGGACAGTAAAACGGGAGAGTTGGATTTGGAAGAATTAACGACGCTCTTGTCGGACAAACAATATGCAGAGACAGTTGCGGATTATCCAAAAGAATTGAACTATGAAGAGGCACAGAAAAATTCAGCGATTTTTATCCAGGGTGAAGAATTTGGCACGGTTGGAACCACGGCCATTCTTGTGAGAAAAGATGGTCAAGTGAATGTTCGTGAAGTGAAATATGACCGGAGCGGCATTACAGAAATCACGGAAAAGAACCAGTATTTGCTTAACTAGTTGAAGAAGCTTAACTGCACGGAAAAATGTGTGGTTGGGCTTTTTATTTTAAAAAAATTGACTTTTTAATGGGTTATTTTTGGTATGATTAGCAGACCGAGTAAGAACGGAGGAGTAGAGTGATGCGTATTTTACATACCGCAGATTGGCATCTTGGAAAAATCGTCAATGAGTTTTCCATGCTCGATCTGCAAAAAAGTTACTTAAAAGAATTGGTTCAACAAACCAAAGAATTAGCAGTTGATGTCGTTATTATGGCAGGCGACTTATATGACCGTGCCATTCCGCCGAAAGAAGCGGTCGGATTGGCGAATCGTGTCTTTACCAAGCTCACACAAGAAGTCGGTGTGCCCGTACTTGTCATTGCAGGCAATCATGACAGCAATGAGCGGGTAGAGTATGGGGCGGAATTGCTGGCGGGCAGCCAGTTATTTATCGAAGGCACGACAAAAGAGACGGTCCGAAAAGTGACGCTTGCGGATGTGAATTTTTATTTGCTGCCGTATGATGACCATCGAAGCATCCGCAGTGTATTAGAAGAAGAGGCGATTCGCAATCCAGAAGACGCCTTAAACGCGCAGCTTACAGCGATTAAAGCAGATTGGGATTCAAAAGCAGTCAATGTCTTGTTATACCATGGATTTGTCGTGAATTTGTCTGCCAATGAGGAGTTGGAAACTTCCGACTCTGAACGAGCATTGAGTGTGGGAACGGTCGATTATGTGCCGGCAGACTTAGTTGCCGACTTCGATTATGTAGCCTTGGGCCATCTGCACAAAGCCCAGCGAGTAAAAGGAGACCATATTCGCTATAGCGGCTCGCCTTTAAAATATTCAAAGTCAGAAGCCGGCCACCGAAAACAAAACTTGCTAGTTGATCTGACAAAAGATCACCTAACAGTAGAGGCCCTTGAAATCGAGCCAGCAAAAGATTTACGCGTCATTCGTGGGAAATTCGCAGAGATTGTTGAAGAGGCCTCCGAAGATTACATCTTTTTTGAGCTGGAAGATACAGAGTATGTGATGGATGCGATGAATCGTTTGCGCAAGAAATATCCTTTTGCGATGGGGTTAGAGTATATTCACCACCAGGAGAAAGAGAAACATGTACTCAACCATTCCCGCAAGAAACTGCAAAAACAAACACCGGAAAGTTTATTTGGTGATTTTTACGCAGACAATATCGGCATGCCTATGAATCCCGTACAAGCGGAAGCTGTAAAGACAACTTTTGAAGAGATAGCAAAAGAGGAGACGAATGAATGAGACCAACCAAATTAGTGATGAATGCTTTTGGTCCTTACCGCGGGAAAGTGGAATTGGATTTTACAGATTTTGGCGCATCGTCTATCTTTTTAATCACCGGCCCGACCGGTGCAGGAAAAACCACTATTTTTGATGCCATCACCTACGCTTTATTTAATCAAGCAAGCGGGGATATGCGAGAAACGGAGATGTTAAAATCTCAGTTTGCGACGGATCAAGACAAATGTTTTGTAGAATTGACTTTTGACGTAGGCACTGACGAGTATCGCGTCAAAAGAAGTCCAAAGCAAATGGGACCGGGCGCACGTGTAAAAACACGAGAGCTGTCCGCGTCGGTTGAATTGTATAAAGAAGACAAACCGCTGGCTACGTCAATTTCGGAAGCGAATAATAAAATTCAACACTTGCTGGGGCTGTCTTATGAGCAGTTCTGCCAAATCGTGATGCTTCCCCAGGGTGACTTTCGTGAATTGCTGCAATCCAATTCGGGCGAGAAAGAAGAAATTTTTCGCAGTATTTTTGGGACCGAACACATTCAACACTTCCAAAACCTTCTAAAAGACAAACGAAGAGCTTTACAAAAAGAATTTGAGGCGTTTGAAAATCGGCTGGAGCAATCTGTGGCCTCTATCGAAGACAGTGACCATACAGCCTTGCAAGCAGCGATTGAACAAATGGATTTTGAAAAGACCTTAGAGCTATTGGAAGAACGAATCACTGAAGGCCAAGCCGCTCTAAAAGAGACACGAAAAGCGATTGAGGACTTAACAAAAGAGGAAAGTAAAACGACCGCTTTTAAGCAGCTGCTTGAAGAGCTGGCCACTCTTGAAGAAACGAAAAAAGCGCTGGATGAACGGCAGCCTGAAGTCGACGCACAAAGAGAGGCTTTGGACTTACATAAAAAAGCGGCAGAAGTGAATCGCGAACAAACTGCTTATGAGCAGCTGGTTCAAGCGGTCGAAACGGCAGCAGAAGAGCTGGCTCAGAAGAAAAAAGAGCAAACGGAAAATGCCAAGGAATTAGATACTCTACAAGAAAAAGAAGTTGTATCGAATAAAGAAGTCGAGCAATTAGGGGCTGTGCGTGAACAGATTCAAGACTTGAAAGAAGCCTTGAAGACATTCAGAGAACTTGAAGAGAAACAAGAACAGCTGAAAAAGCAGCAGAGTGAATGGGAGGAACTGACTCAGAAACTCAATAAAAATAAAGAACAAGAAACGGCCTTTGAAAAGCAAATAAAAGAAATAAAAGCCGACTTGGTTAAAATTGAGGATTGGAAAGAGGACCTCAAAATAGAAGAAAAGAAGCAAGCGGAATTAAAGGAAACGACGGCGGCGCTGGAGAAAGAAAAAGAAACACTGGAGAAAATTCTGGACAGCCAAGAGACATTAGCAGAAGTCATGGCTGAAGAAAAAAGGGCCAAAGCGGCCTACAAAATGGCTGAATCCGCCTATCAAGAAGCCCGTGCGCATTATTTTGGAAACTTAGCGGGGGTGCTTGCACAAGCACTTGAGGAAGCAGAACCGTGCCCTGTCTGCGGGTCGACCCAGCATCCAAATCCCGCGCTTGCCGGTATTGAGGCGGTAAGCGATGAAGAATTAGCGGAGTTGGAAAACAAACAAAATAGAGAGCAAACGGCCTATACCAAAGCTTCAGCTGCTGTGGAACAAGTCGGCAGCCACTTGCAGGAACAAATTGCTTTATTAAAAGAAGAAACAGGAAATTACAAAGAGACGCTTAGCGAGAAAGAAACAAGTCTTGATGAAGCAACGGACGACTTAAGAGCTTGTGAACCTGCGATAGCTGCGCTTGAAGAACAGATTGAACAGGAAAAAGATTGGCGAGAACAGTTAGAAGAGATAAGGGAACAGCGAGATGCCAATACAGTCGAACAGACGACCCAGCAGGCGAATGCTGAGCATTTGAAAACAGCCAATCATACGTTGGAAGCTGTGATTAAGGAGTTAGCGGAATCTGTGCCTTATGAATCAGATCAAGCAGTTCAAAAAGAAATCGATACGCATAACGAGACCATCCAGCGAGTCGAAGAAGCAGCGCAAGAAATCAGCAGCGCCTTATCTGAAAACAAGCGCGCAGAAGCCAGTCTATCCTCTGCTATTGAAGTGCTGACTAAGCGTCAACAAAGCGATGAAAAGGCGATGCAAGAACAAAAAGAGCGGCTTGATGCCTTACTGAAGAAGTATGCATTCGATGCGTCTTTTGACACCTATTTACTAGCTAAAGAAAAAGAAACGGCATTCCAACAAAGCCTTAAAGCCTTTGAAAATGAACAGCTTATTTATAGAAATCAGTGGGAAACAGCCAACGATAAATGGGCAGCCGCGGAGGATGCCCGTTCGATTTCTGCATTGGAGAAAGCCTTGGCAGGGCTTGAAGAAGAAAAACAAGCCCTGGAAGCGAAGCGGGATGACTATGTGGCTCAAAACAAGACCTATGAATCGTCGCATCAGCAAATTCACGAAAACTATACGGCCTACAAAGAAATTCTTGAGCCCCTACAAGTTTATGAAGAGCTAGCGGAGGTGGCGAACGGTTCAACCAAGCGAACCAGTTATGTCTCTTTTGAACGGTATGTATTAAGTATTTATTTTGAAGAAGTGTTAGCGGCAGCCAACCATCGCTTTGAAACCATGACCAACGGCCGGTATGAAATGGTCCGCCGTGAAGACCGCACCAAAGGACGCGGGGCCGAAGGACTTGAAATTGACGTCTTTGATCGGTATGCGGGAGATACACGCAGTGTCAAAACCTTATCCGGCGGTGAAACCTTTAAAGCCTCTCTCGCCTTAGCACTCGGACTGAGTGATGTGATTCAAAATGAACAAGGCGGGGTGCATGTGGACACTTTATTTGTCGATGAAGGCTTTGGCACCTTAGATGCCGATTCCCTTGAAATGGCGATTGAAACCTTAATGGAGCTGCAGTCTACCGGGCGTCTCATCGGGATTATTTCTCATGTGGCTGAGTTGAAAGATCGGATTCCAGCGAAAATTGTGGTCGAAAATAAAAAAGAAGGCAGTCATTCTCGCATTGAAGTGAATTAGTCTTTTACGTACAATAGAAGCATTCCAATAAAGATGACCAAGTATGAAAGATAAAGGGGCCGGGAAGATGAAGCAAGTGATGACTGAAACAATGAAATATATGTGGCGGAGTGAAAAAAATCGGCTGTTTATGGCGCTTACCACAGGGCTCGTTCTCTTCTATACGCTGTTTGTTGTTCCCAATCTATCCAGTGAAAATGAAATAGATTTGGAAAATTTGGAACGGGATATGACAGGAAATGTCGTCCAATTTGAAGATGCCCTCAATCGAGGCTCGATTGTGCCCAGTGCTTTAACCGGAACAACTGCTTACAGTCAACTGCGGCAAGAGTATGTAGCCCAAAGGGAAGTGCTCACCGCTTTAAAACAAGGGGATGTGCGTCGATATATCGCTACCTCTTATCGACCAAACGATGACCGCAAGAATACAGACGGGGTTGAACAAATTGCTTCTTCTCTCTTTGGCTATGCTTTAGAACAGCCTTTCCAACAAGCAAAACATACGGTTTACATCCGTGAAGTCGATAATTTATCCTTTCACACGGTGCATGACCGGACCAGCTTACAACAAATCCATCTATTCTTGATTGGTTTTGGTCCGATTTTATTGCTTATTGGCTTAATCTTTGTTATTAGTGATGTCCATGTGAAAGACCGTGTGCTTGTAACGCAAAAAGTAGGGCATCCTCTAAAGTGGTCAACTTATACATGGGTGCAGGCCTTGACTGCTTTAGGCTTTGTGTCCGGGTTTTATCTGTTTTTAACTCTTTTATTTATCGCACTGAATGGGGGATTGCATGGCTTTGGTTCCTTTGATTTGCCGATTGGCTTTTACCGTGCAGGCTTTGAACCCGGGTTAATGAATGCAGCGAATTTCCAAATTCGGACAATCGATTGGTTTTTCATCCGCGCCTTGCCGTATCTCATGCTGCTTGGTTATTTGTTTACGCGCATTAATACTTTACTGAGTTTGTGGACCAAGCAATCTATTGTTACGATGGCTTCAGGGATGTTTCTGGTGCTTTTTCAATTCATTTACTATGGTAGCGATGCGACTCAACTGCTCGGTATTGATATTATCCATTTTCCGCAAACGTACTTTGATTTTGGAAAAGTGCTGACAGGCAGGTTTGAATTTCAAGTCGGCTCAGAATTCCCAGGTTTAATCGGCCATGGCTTACTCGTACTAGGCCTTACCATTTTACTTGTTGAAGCAGCTGTATATTTCTCGTCGAAAAAAATCACTCGGCAACAATTCGTCAGTTAGGAGCTTTGTATGCAAAAAATTGCCAAATGGAATGGATTAAGAATTATTCGTGACTGGAAAACGCGCATTCTACTCCTATTATTTTTCGTGTTCTTCGGCTCTTTCTCCTTGCTGTACCGCCAGCAAAATGTGACCTTTCCTGTGCTTGAAATGAGCGAGGAATATGAAGACGAGCGCCAAATTTACCGCTTAATTCCACGGGACCACTTTCAAGATGAGCTTGGACAAACAGTACAAGACAGACTCGGCAGCAACTCGGTGGCCTTAGGGGTGAACCGCTATATTTTAAGTCGACGGGCCGGCAACGAAATTTCAGGAATCGAATTATTGCCTGATTTTATTGAAAATGGGCGTACCTTGGTCGAAAACAATCTTTTTTTACACCATGCCACAGAGTTTGCCTCCCATGATTTATTGGTAGATGAATACTTGCCGCCCTTAGACCAAGTCGAAGAACAAGCGCGCTTTTATGATGCCTTAGAAGAAAGTGGCTTGGATATTGAGTGGAACCCTTTTTCGGCGGCGCAGATGGTCAAGACAGGTGTTGAGTTATTAACAGGAATCACGTTATTTTTACTAATTGCTTTATTAGCAGCGGATCATTTCACTAAAGATCATGAACAAAATTGGAGTGCCACACACGGCTGGCCCATTCCTTGGAAGACCCAATGGCGCCTGCGCAGTAGTTTTTTATGGGGGCTTTTTTGGATGGTCGTCCTGCTTGGCAGTATTATCAGTTACTTGATTAGCCGTCAAATTGAAACACCGGGCAGTTTTACTTATCCAGTAGCACTTTTCCAAGGGGGAATCGTTCAATATATCCCCCTTTGGCAATATCTCTTGATTGCCCTCGGTTTATCGCTAGTTTTGTCTTACGTGTTATTTTTAATGGTCACCGGCTTCAGTTGGGTTTTTCGCAATATTTATTTCACTTTAATTTTAAGCATCGCGCTCTTTTTTCTACCGCATATTTGGAGTATTCTGCCCGCCTTCAGTTCCTGGCAGCCGAGCTTGTATTTAAATATTTTAGGCGTCCTGCAAGGCACCACCGCCGTAACGACCGGCCTAAGTGGCGTGGTGTGGTGGAAAGGGTTTATCGTCTATGGCGTGATGATTTTAGGACTAGAAGGCATCTTTAAAACAATCTTTTCAACCATCCCATCGGCTACAGCCGGTCTACAAAGGAGAGTGCAGCCATGACATTAGAAATTAAGCAGTTAGCCGTCTCTTATGGCGACTTTGAAGTCCTGCGTGATATTTCCTTTCATTTAGATGACGGCCAATTGGTGGGTTTAGTGGCGCCCAATGGGACCGGAAAGACCACGCTTTTTAATGCGATTATGCGCTTTATTCCCGTGCGTTCGGGCGAAATTTTAGTGGATGGAAAAGTGTATACGGCCAGTGATAAAGATGTGTTGGCTTTGCATCAGCAAATCACATTTTTCCCCGACCAAGGCGATTTATTTGAAAACTTCTCTGGCCGCGAACATATTGAAATGTATGCGGAAATTTGGTCGGGCCGGCAAAAAGAAACAGCTGAAATTATTGATCGGTTAGAAATGGCCGGCTATGTCGACCGCAAAGTCCAAGAATATTCACTCGGTATGCGGCAACGCCTCTGTTTTGCGATGATGGTCGCCGCCGACACGCCGATCATGTTTATGGATGAAGTCATGAATGGACTGGATCCAGAAAACGTCTCGCTTGTGTCCGATGTGCTAATTGAACTCCGAGCAGCCGGAAAAATCGTCATCATCGCCTCGCATCTGTTGGACAATTTAGATGAATACGCGGACAAAGTTTTTTTCTTAAAAGACAAAGTTTTGCACCAGATCAACGACTTAACCCAAAAACGCCCGCTCTTTTACAAAGTGGTCTGTAATAAAGAGCAGGTCACTCATTTGCAAAAAGAAGGCTATTTAACCGAACATACGATGTTTTTGAGCAACCACATGCTCTGTATTCCCATCGATGATTTAACCAAAGAAGAAGATCAAGCCCTTTTTTCTGCGCTGCGCGCAATAAGGGCGGAAAGTATTGAAATTGGCCCCTTGGGCACTGCAGAATACTACTCGCATATTTATGGTTTGCGCATTCATTCCTTTGGCAGGGGGTTAAGTGATGATGACATTTAAAAAATTAAGTATGCTACCAATATTTGCCTTTGTCCTCCTTGGCTGCAGCAGCTTTCATGGGGTTCGCCAGCCCCTCTATGACGGGACACCGATAGTGGCAGATGAAGAGGCAATAGAGGTGTACCGGGCCTCACGAGAGATTATCGGAGAAGAGAAAGAGTACTACTTTAGATATCCCTTCAGCCAAGAAATTTTCGAAGAAAGTTTGCCTTATCCAAATGAAGCGCCGCTGCTTTTAGAAGAAGGAAGGTATATGATTGGTGAAGATGTGCCGGCTGGACGTGTGAGTTTGCTGAGTAATGAGAGTGTGTTTACAGGGGAGAATACTGTGATTCATGTGGGGAATTTAATCATTTATGATGAAGAGGGCGAGATTTATTTTGAAAACTTGTTCCATTCTGACTACGGGCAAACGTGCGCCCAAGTGGATTTTCGCCCCGGTCATACGATTGAAATAATTGGGGAGCGTCCGGAAATTACGGTCTTTTATACCAAATCGTACCCAGAAAATCCCTATCTATTGATGGAGCCACCGCAAGTGCTGATAAATTTGGACCGCTTAGCTGTACAAGATCCGGTGGTTGAAAAGGGGGAGACGGTTGCATTGACGGCCGGTATTTTTGAAGTAGGGGTGCACTTGGAGGCAGACACATATGCGATACAATTCGTTGATGCCCCGCACCATACAGAGCTGTTTTTGTTTCGAGAAGGGGAAGCGCCGCGCGTTTTTGAATTGCTCATCACGCCTGAGATGGAAAAGGATGAAAAACAAGCAAAAGACAAGCCTGTGATTGAATTACAAGCCGGCGATAAAATTTACCCCAACTTGGTTCGTTCCTTGGTGCTCACTCGAATAGAGGAATTATAATAAGCAACTAAATAAACCGACGAGCTCATTAGATGTTCTAATGGCTTCGTCGGTTTTGTCTTTTCTAATCAGTTAATCACTTAAAAACCTGCGAAAGCTACGCCCTATTATTTGGAGAACACAGACTCTATTTACTTAACGGCGGTGCCGCCAGAAGTAGACACCACCACCAAGAAGCAGGAGACCTAAAATACTAATCAAAGTAAATCTTTCTATTGACATCGCTTCTTTCACTTCTGCCGTTTCGGGTTCTTCTCCTACGGCCATCTCTTCATTCACTCCATCATCTTCCGCTTGTAAGCTGGCTATAATTTCACCATCAAATACGCCGACAGTGGATGCCTGTCTAGTCTGCATAATCAAACTCCCACCGTCAAGTAGGCTTTCGGCTTCGACCCAAGCCTCTTCCTCTCGGTTCCAATAATAAGCTTGTAAAGTATTTTGATCTGCAATAGCATACCGACTTAAATCAAAACGGAAGTCCATTTGACCGGGATAGGCATGTCGACGCACGCCATCTTGATAGATAGCCGTCGTATAAACGGGGAGGACGTGGCCGGGCTGAATTTGAAGCCCTACTGGTGGTCCTTCGTAAAATCGTAAAATGGTGTCATCAAGCAAGAAGTTTGCTGGCGGAATGGTCCATGTAATTTCCTCTCGGGCCAGAACAAGTGTAATGTTCCGCTCGCGGATCGCATTGATTTGATTGGTCGAAAGCGTCAGAGAATTGAAGCTATCCATCCAAATTTCCAGCGTTCCACCGGTCTCTACAAGAGAGAGCGTATCGACTGGCAAAATACTCGTTGTTTCTTCAGCCACCGCTTCTGCTTGGTAATAGGCGAGGGAACCTTCTTCAATTTCTGTGTCTGCCGCTCGTGAAGAAGTGGGTTTTCTGACGGCGCGGTCGTCAGGCGCTTCTTCCGGTGCCTCATCTTCAGCAAGTGGGAACTCGGCAGAAGAAGCGGGATCTTCCTCTTCTCCGTCTTCCTCCGCTATTGTCTCATCTGGCTTGCTATTCGCTTCAGCATCCCCTAAATACCGCAACAATCCATGACCGTATAAATGCGGGTCACCAATATCCACCGCTTGTTCTTCCATCAAAGTGCGAGCTTCTTCACCACGGACACCATACTTTTCCATCAATATGGCCGCCATCCCTGCTATATGAGGTGCGGCTTGCGAAGAGCCACTCATATAAATATAAGGATAGCTGTAGGCACTGTCAGGAATGGAAAGGCCGCCGATATTGACACCCGGGGCCGCAAAATCATTTTGCTGGCCATATATAATATCGACCGCTGGAAATAATCGCTCATCTAAAGCCGTGACGGCTATCACTTCCTTATAGACCGCCGGATAGTTGATTGAATCGCTGCCGTTGCCAGATGCGGCAATAATCATGACACCATTATTGTGCGCAGCTTGAATTTGTTCATACAAAGCTTCGTCGTGAAAAGTAAGCCCCGAACTGATCACGATAATATCCACATCAAAATCCATGGCTAACTGAATGCCGTTGGCGACGCTTTGCGTATTAGTGGACACGTAGCCTTCTTCATCAACATCGTCTTCATGATAAATTTTTATGCCATATAATTCTGCACCTGGCGCAATACCTTGATAAGTTGTACCAGAGGCAGCCCCAATAATTCCCGCAATATGCGTCCCGTGTCCGGAATGGTCATTTGACCAAGGATCGTCAGGAAAAACAGAATTTCCACCTGCCATATTCAAATCGGGATGATTAAAAAAACCCGTATCCAGTATTGCAATACGGATGCCCGCGCCTGTATAGCCATCTGCCCAAGCTTGGCCGATGTTCATGACATTATGGTTCCATTGCGGATGCGTATGATTAGTATGTTTCATCAGCTCTTCATAGAGAGGGGCCCCACGCGGTTCATCTTGGGCGGCTGCCAGTTGATGAGAAGGTGTATCCACAGGATAAATAGGAGAAGAAGCCGACTGGTTTTGGATAGGTCTGTTTACGGCTGGCAATGCAAAAAACACAGCTATAAACAAACTAAAGATGGATAGTTTTAAACGGTTGATACGGTTCATCGGCGACTCCTCCCTGGTTCACAAGATTACTACCTTCAGTATATCATAAGACAACATCTTTTGTAATATTTATGTAATAATTGAAACAAAATCGGTCTTTTATTGTAATATAATTTTAATAAAAATGAAAAAAAGTGTAGGAAAACGATTTTTTTATAAAAAGGAACTAACCTTTTATTTTGCCTTCTTTCTTGGTATGATTAAAAGTGTAATCATTATTAAAATGGAGGGTCAATATGAGTTTAGCAGAAGTTTTAAAAGGTAAAATTAAAGGGCAAAACATTCGAATTGTTTTCCCAGAATCAACAGATCCACGTATATTAGGCGCAGTGGTGCGTTTGAAGCGTGAAGATTTATTAGAACCGGTACTTGTCGGCAGTCCAGAAGCTATTAGCGAAGCGGCGAAGGAACAAGGTTTTGATTTAACCGACATCGAAGTGTACGATCCAGAAAACTACGATAAATTTGATGAAATGGTGGATGCTTTTGTCGAGCGTCGTAAAGGGAAAGCAACAGAAGAACAAGCTCGTGATATCTTAAAAAACGTCAACTACTTTGGAACGATGCTTGTGTATTTAGACCTTGTAGATGGCTTAATTAGTGGAGCGATTCACTCAACAGGAGATACTGTTCGCCCGGCTTTACAAATCATTAAAACTCGTCCAGGTGTCAACTTAACGTCGGGTGCATTTTTAATGTTGCGTAAAAACGACCAGTTTATCTTCTCTGACTGTGCAATCAATCCAGATCCAAATGCCGAACAATTAGCGGAGATTGCGGTTGAAAGTGCGCGCACGGCGCAAATGTTTAATATTGACCCGAAAGTAGCTTTGCTCAGCTTTTCAACTAAAGGGTCAGCAGCAGGCGACATGGTCGATAAAGTCGCGGAAGCTACTGAAATCGCAAAAGCGAATGCGCCAGAATTTTCAATTGATGGAGAATTGCAATTTGATGCGGCCTTCAGTGTGGACGTTGCACAGAAAAAAGCGCCAGAATCAAATGTTGCGGGAGAAGCAAATGTCTTTGTCTTCCCCGAATTGCAATCAGGAAACATTGGCTATAAAATTGCTCAGCGTCTAGGCGGATTTGAAGCGATTGGTCCAATCTTACAAGGTTTGAATAAACCAATTGCCGACTTATCACGTGGTTGTATTGAAGAGGATGTCTATAAACTTTCTATTATTACCGCTAACCAAACATTAATCTAATCACAGGATAAACAGAGAAAAAACAGCCCCTTTTCCGGGCTGTTTTTTACTTCATGCGATAGAGAAAGATGGTTTGTTATGAAACAACAAGAATTGTACAAAAACGGAGGTATAAGTGGTGCTGCATTAAAATGGCTAGCGATCATCGCCATGGCCATCGACCACTTTGGCGCAGGCTACCTTGCCTATACGGGTCAATTTGTCACGGCGACAGGGTTTAACTTGTATGCCTTGTGTCGGTTAATTGGCCGCTTAGCTTTTCCTATTTTTGCCTTTTTAATTATTCAAGGCTATCAACATTCGTCGAATCGTAAAAATTATGCCAATAAATTGCTGGTTTTTGCCTTGATTTCAGAAATCCCTTTTGATTTAGCTTTTTACAATCGATTGGTGTATTGGGATCACCAAAATATCTTTTTTACTTTAGCCATTGGATTAATCGGATTTTCTTTGTTTGAAAAATATGAACGGGAACGAAATACCGTCCTGCAAATGGCAACCGCATTAGTGGCAGCTGTTTTAGCTGAACTTCTGCAAGTGGATTACGGCTTATACGGGATTTTATTTATGTTTGGGCTGGGGATGTTGCGGAACCAAAAGCTTCTTCAAACACTATTTGGAGTTTTGATGGGACTTGTCCAAGGCATTGGTGCCAGTATAGCATTTATACCTATTTGGTTTTATAATGGCCAACGTGGTAGACAGAGCAAGTGGCTCTTTTATATCTTTTACCCCGCTCATTTACTCATTATTTATTTCCTACGACTACTTGTCACTTAAAAAAGGCATTCCGCAAAAGAGGAATGCCTTTTTAGGTGAACTACTTTTTACAGTTCTATAGCTGTCTTTATAGATGCGTTGGAAGGTCTATCTCCTCTATAATATAATTTATAGATTCGTTGGAGCGTCTATCTCCTCTACAAAAAAGTCATTCTAAACAAACTCTTCCGATCGAATAATTCGTGTGCCATAATTCTTGGCAAATTCTTTGTCGTGGGTGACGATTAAAATGCCGGTGCCGCGGTCGGCGATTTCTTGAATTAATTTGCCAATTTCGGTCGCCGTATCGCTGTCTAAAGCCGAAGTCGGCTCGTCAAAACATAAAATATCCGGATCCAACATCATGGCGCGAGCGATGGCCACACGTTGGGCCTGCCCGCCGGATAAGGTGCTTGGCATATTGTTGGCTTTATCGGCGATTTCCATGGACTCCAGTAAATCAAGCGCACGCGCTTTTAGATTGTCACGCGAATCGATTTTCTGTGCAAGAGGCGCTTCAATCAAATTATCTAGCACATTGAGATTGGGGAACAGCTCGTAATTTTGAAACACCATCCCGATCCGATTCTGATAGGCTCGCTGTTTTTCTTTACCCGCGTAAGTCCCATTCTCGACTAAGGCATCGCCGTTAATTCGGACAGTGCCTTCATCCGTCGTTTCTAAATTATTGATAATTCGCAAAAAGGTGGTCTTGCCAGTACCTGAGCGACCGACCAACACAACAATTTCATTTTGATTAATCGTTAAATCATAGTCTTGAATCACTGCTTGGTTGTTAAATTGCTTTGAAATCTTTTCTACTGTTAAAACCATTTGAAAGCCTCCTTAATAAGTGAGTTTCTTTTCTGTTTGACGTAAAAGCACGGAAACAATTCCGACAATGAGCATATAAATCACACCGACAATAATGTAGGGAATGAGTGAGGCATAGGTGTTGGCGCTGATGGAAGCGACCCGTAAAATTTCACCAAGCCCGATCACGTAGACCAAGGAAGTATCTTTCACTAAAGACACCACTTCGTTTCCTAAAGCTGGCAGCACATTGTTTAATACTTGCGGGATGATGATTCGCGTAAAGCCGCGCACCTTTCCAATACCAAGGACTTTCAAGGATTCATACTGTCCAGGTGAAATGGAAGTGAAGCCCCCCCGGAAAATTTCGACAAAATAAGCGGTATAGTTTAGGATAAAAGCGAATAAAGCAGCTGAGAAGCGCGTAAAGCCGATGCCTAAATACGGTAAACCAAAGAATACAACCATTAATTGTAAAAGCAACGGGGTAGAACGCATAATAAAGACGTACACTTCAATCAATCCTTGCAGCCATTTTGGACCAAAGGCGCGCGGAATAGCAATCAGCAAACCTAAAGGCACACTAGCAACTAGCACAATCGCAAACAAGCCAAGCGTCAGCTTTAGTCCTTCCAATAAACCAGGCAGCATATTCATAAAAATGCTGTCACTTTCAGCGGCCGCGCCAGCCGAACCAAACCATTTCGTATAAATTTCATCATAGGTGCCATTGTTTCGCAATTCAGCTAGTGCACCATTTAATTGTTCGACTAATTCCGTATCGGATTTGCGAAGCCCAACTGCCATCGGTTCGACGGCTGAGGTATCTACAAAGACATTGTAATTTTCTTCACCGCGTAAATTCACGACGTAATTACCATATACTCCGCCAACCACAACCGCATCCACACGACCGGCATCCAAATCTAAAAAGGAGTTGTTGTAACTAGGATAGAGCACAAGGTCTGCTATGCCTTCAAACACTTCCTGCGGCCAATTATCTTCCATAATTTGTAAAGCGGTAGAAGAAGACTGAGTGGTGACTGTTTTGCCAATCAAGTCTTTTACACTTTCAATCGGTTCATCTTCCGCTCGTGTGACCACAATTTGCGTGTCTTCAATATAGACATCCGACATTAAAACCAATTCTTCTCGTTCAGGTGTCACCCCGTAGCCATTCCAGATCATATCGATATTGCCGGAATTGAGTTCTTGCTCCTTTACGCTCCAGTCAATCGGCTGGTACTCAAAATTGACGCCTAAAAGCTCGCCGACCGCTTGGGATAAATCGATATCAAAACCAACCAGCTCGCCTTGTTCATTTCGAAAACCCATCGGCGCAAACGTATCATCTAATCCAATAGTGTACGTTTCATTTGCTTGTACATGCCTTGCAGTAATTGTTGAAAAACCGAGTAAGATAAAAAAGAATAACATGATTTTTTTCGTTTTCTTCATCTGTATTTCCTCCTAAATGTGTAAATAAAAAAGCCCTTCATTTCAATAGAAATGAAAGGACGGGTTAATTTCGTGGTTCCACCTTTTTTTACAAATTGTTCGCACAATTTGTCTCAGAGCGTCAGAGACGCAAGGATTAACGCTCGCTCAACGGAAAGACCTACTATCATTTGGGTTCAGTCTTTCATTCCAAGGTGTGTCATTTTCGATTCATTCATCACTCGCACCAACCGTGATGTCTCTGAAAAATCCGCGAAAATCTCTTCTTGTCATTAATTTACATGCATTCAATTCCTGTTTACACCCTTATGGTGATGGTCGTTCATATCTATCAACCCTTTCCGTAAAATAAAAAAAGTCCTCTATCCAACAATTTGGATAAGGACGATTACTCGTGGTTCCACCTTATATTCGCAAATCGCTCACACGATTTGCCTCAAAACGTTACTAGAAACGTAGACGATTAACGCTCGCACACGAGGACATTTACTCGATTCAATGCCTAACTCCGAGATGTGGTTCACCTTTGCTTATCGTCTCTTGCACCAACCGAGACGTCTCTCACGCTATAAGCAAAGATTACTCTTCTCTTCTTTGTTGTTTATGAATTGCTTTTAATCATACACTCATTATTTTAAAAATGCAAGCCCCTTTTTTTAAATAATTAAGGGTTTGCTTCTTTTTTTTGCCTTTATCGGTGCTATACTAAGGAAAAGAGGTGAATAAAGTGGATTTTAATGCAAAAACAATCATTAAATGGCTCTGTGGGATAGGTGTATTGTTTCTCTTTCTTTTTTTAAGTGCTGAATTACTCGAAAAAGATATCGCCCTGAGCTTATTTTTACTCATCGGTTTAGGTTTTGGTTATGTAGAAAGCCGCTCAGAAATTGGTATTGCTTCAGGCTATATGGACTTTTTTATCACAGGCAGCCGAACGCGTTTATACGGCTTATTGCTGCTGTTTGGGGTAGGGATGCTAGCCACGCTAGGCATTCATTTCCAAGCAGCAATGAATGGGGCGGGACCGCAATTTCAAACTTCTAGTTCACAGGCTGTGATTCCAGGGACAAGCGCCGTTTCTCCTGTCAATATCGGATTGATTTTAGGCTCTTTTTTATTTGGAGTAGGAATGACGATTAGTAAAGGGTGTGGATTAGGTACTTTGCGAAATATTGGACAAGGGCAAATGCGCTTCCTTTGGACTCTATTCTTTCTTTTCGTTGGCACCATTCCAGGGCAATTTGTGAAATACTTCTTGGACCAGTCGGCTCTACATAAGGTCAGCATCCAACTGTATCTCCCCAGTCATTTAGGGTATTCAGGCACAGCTATTTTAATTATGGCGCTTTTGATGCTCTTAGCTCTTGCTGCTCGGACATATGAGCGAAACCGGAGAAAAGAAAATACACATCAACCCGTGGAGTCAAAAAATGTACCTACAAGTGAAAGCGATGAAGACGAACCGGCCCCAATTATTTCTAAACCATTTATTACCCATCTGTTCAAAACAGAATGGGCGCGGTTAATCAGTGTGGGCTTAATTACTTTACTCCTTATTCTGGCCTTAGTAGTGACGGGCGAAAAATTATCGGTCACAAAACCTTTGTTGTACCCGGCGCTGGCTTTATTTCAAAACTTAGGTGTTACCTTTTCCCATGCCGCCTTTGAAGAACCTATGACTGTCGTACGAAATGGGCTAGTCAACAATAAAGATACCGTGCAGAATGTTGCGATTATTTTTGGCGCACTTATTTACAGTTTAACTTCCGGGGGCTTCTCTTTTTCTTGGACGATGAAATGGCGGGAATCGGGCTACTTTATGCTAGGCGGCTTTTTGATGGGTTTTGGCGCTGTTTTAGCAGGGGGCTGTATTGTAGGGGCTTTGTATTCAGGGATTGTCAACTTTTCCTTATCGGGTTGGGTCGTTTTTGCCTCAATGAGTGCGGGGATTTATCTTGCGACAAAAGTTTTCGCCGGCAAAGTTCACACCCTTTCAAAAGCAGAAGAGTAAAAGAAAAGCTAGGATTTTCATTTATAGTGAAAATCCTAGCTCTGATTTTTGTTAGGGAACGTACTGATCGCCGCGGTTAAATAAATTACGTGAGCCGAATAATTGGAAGACGGCGCCATTAATTGATAAGCCTAAAGCTAAGGCACCCGCTGTCAAAAAAGTCGTCGTGGCGTATTGAAAGCCCAGTTCGGAGTTTCCTTCGATAAAGGCTCGCATCATATTATAAGCGGCGCCCCCTGGAACAAGTGGGATCAATCCAGGCAACGTAAAGACAATAACGGGAGTCTTTAATTGACGGGCGAAAATTTGGCTGGCAAAAGCAATAAAAAAAGAGGCAGAAATGGTGGCAATAAAATCGATAATGCCAAAATAATTCACAAAAAAGAAATAGATCGTCCAGCCCACACCCCCGGTAATACCAGCGGGGATAATAGTATTTCTTGGGATATTATATAACACAGAAAAGCCAAGGGCTGTTAGAAAACTAGCACCAAAATGAAGCAACAAATCGAGAAACATGAAACTCCTCCTTATCAAGAAATAGACGAAAGCACCGTTGCGACCCCTATACCAATAGCCGCTGCGGTCAAGAAAGCATCCGCTAACACACTCACTCCGGCGATATAATGACTGGCCATCAGATCGCGAATCCCATTGGTAATGGCTTTACCTGGTACTAGCGTCATTACACTAGAGACAATAATAATATTCACATCTGTCCCCATGCCGATCGTAGTCAAAAAGTAAGCCAACCAGCCAATTAAGGCGGAGGCCACCATTTCACTAAAAAAACGGATGTTAATCACTTTAAGCGCGTAGATATAAAGGGCATAGCCCACACTGCCGGTAATAGCTGCGGCAATTAAATCCAGCAAGTTTCCTTGAAAAATCACGGTGAAAAAGGCGCAAATAATAGCTGCCGCCAAGACCTCTTCAAAGGGGCTGTAGTAAGATTCTTTTCGCTCCAAACGATCAATTTCTAGTAAGGCATCGTTTGGGGACAAATCCGTTAAGGCAATTTTACGAGAGAGATTGTTGGCTTCGGAAATAATGCCAAGATTACTGCGTTGTTCTGTGACTCGATGCAACCGGGTGTATTCTTCACCGGTTTGATCTTGCACGGTAATAATTAAAGCCGTTGGAACGGAAAACACACTGACCCCTTGCAGGCCATAATTCACAGCCACACGGTATACGGTATCTTCCACTCGGTAGGTCTCAGCCCCATTTTCAAGCATCAGCCGTCCGATATTGCTGCAGACATCCAAAATTTTAGCAGTCATTAAATCCATTGAAATCCCCCTCATTTAAGCTATAGCTAGTATAACGATTATTCAAAGAGAATTCATTACTTTTGTAACAAGTCTTTTATTGATAACGCTCCCTTAACATTCATTAGCTAAACTATTTTCTTTAAAGGACTAAACTATGATACAATAGCGACAATTATTGTTTGGAGGAAGCGAATCATCTGACAAACTACTGTTTGAGCGATAGAATGAAAGACATAAAATAGAATTCAAAGAAGGGTGGCAAGAGCTGAATGGCGAATAAGAAAATGATTGTGTTGGTAGGCCCAAGTGGCAGCGGAAAAACATCAATTGGGGATATTTTGACACTGAATGGCATCCCGAAATTAATCACAACGACGACTCGACAGCCGCGTCCTGGGGAAAAGCACGGGATGGATTATTATTTTCGAACGTTTTCTGAATTGGACAGAGAAGACTTTGTTGAACAAACCATTTACAATGGCAATCGCTATGGACTGACAAAAGAAGAAGTTCACTCAATGCTTGAAAAACACGATGTGGTTCATGTATCGCTTGATCAAAGTGGGGCTGAAGCACTCAAAGATGCTTATCCCGAAGAGACGTGTGTCGTTTTTGTTTCGATTACGGAAGAGGAAATGATTCGCCGGATGCAAATGCGAGGCGATTCTTTAGATGGAATCAAGTCACGTATTGCGTATAGTCGAAAAACGAATGAATTAAGGCCTCCCGAAATAACAGATTTAGAAATTATTAATAAAGATATAGAACAATCAACTCAACAAATTATCGACTATGTATTTGAAACGATTAAATAATAAAAAACGCCTCGAACCGTCTCACATGGACAGTTCGAGGCATTTTATATGGATTTAAATATCTTGCGTGTTGAATTTTGCTTTATTCAACTATTCGAATAGATTAGTCGGTTGGAATATTCGAAGTGGCAAAGCTATCAGGTACATCGAAACCACCGATGCCGCTAGCGTTGTAGCTTTCACCGTTCATAATCGAATTTTTAACAATCACATAGTCTACTTTACGGATGGCGTCTAAATCTTTACCGCCTGCGTAAGAGATAGAGGATTGTAAATCTTGCTCCATTTCCGTCAAGGTATCTTGGATAGACCCTTTGAAAGGCACAAGCATTGATTTGCCTTCAACGTTACGGTTTTCCCCTTTTTGTTGAGCGGAGGCACTACCAAAGTATTTTTTATACTTTTGGTTGTTCAACTCAACCGTTTCACCGGGTGATTCTTCGTGACCCGCAAATAAGGAACCGATCATCACCATTGAAGCACCAAACCGAACCGATTTAGCGATATCGCCATGCGTACGTACGCCGCCATCTGCAATAAGTGGTTTACGAGCCACTTTTGAACAGCGTGACACTGCAGCTAGTTGCCAGCCCCCTGTTCCAAAACCAGTTTTTAGTTTTGTTGTACATACTTTTCCTGGACCAACACCGACTTTTGTCGCGTCAGCACCTACGTTTTCAAGGTCGCGCACCCCTTCAGGAGTGGCCACATTCCCTACGATTAAAAAGGTTTCTGGCATATGTTTTTTCACGTGTTTAATCATTTTAATTACAGTATCTGAATGACCGTGCGCCACGTCAATGGTAATGTAATCAGGAACCAAGTCTTCTGCTACTAGTTCTTCTACAAAACCATATTCATCTTTTTTAATACCTAAACTGATTGAAGCGAATAACTCTTTTTCGCGCATCATTTTGATAAAGTCTTTTCTTGTTTCTTCTTCAAAACGGTGCATCACGTAGAAATATCCATTTTCTGCTAACCAGATGGATAACTCTTCGTCAATAATTGTCTGCATGTTGGCTGGAACGACCGGTAATTTAAAGCGACGCCCACCAAATTCGACAGAGGTATCTGCTTTTGAACGACTGTCTAAGATCCCTTTGGCTGGAATTAACTGAATATCTTCATAATCGAAAACTTTCATTGAAAGTAAACGCTCCTCAAAAAATTTTAGGGGTGGCTTCACCGCATAAAAAAAGTCCCGAAACGGCTTTTTCTAAAAGGGCCTATTCCGAGAGGTAAAATTGATTCCCTTTGATACTATACAGAAGGATGCCTTGAAAGTCAAAGGAATTCCAATAAATTCTGAAATTAAAAAGACTTCGTTTCGTCGAGTCTCCCTGCATCATGTATAATGATTGAAATAACTGGAAAGGCTGTGAAAGTATGAAACGGTATTCGAATCGTACAAATGAAAAAAATAGGCAGAAAAAAATTTACATGGCGGCGCTGATTGGTGTGCTTCCTTTTTTATATTTTGCCATCACTGGCTACATTGACGGGACGCAGGTGACGGCTCAAGATTATGAAATTGGTGCTTGGTTCTATGATTTAAGAGAGCCGGCACGTACTACGGTCGCGATTGCGATTACTCGGCTGGCTGACCGGGAAACGCAGATACTTGTGACGGTAGTAGTGACCCTCCTTTTGGTTCTGCTTAAAAAATGGCGCACAGGCTTATGGTACGGCTTGACCGTATTAATTGGAGCGGGCTTTTTAAATGCGGCAGTGAAAGCATTGTATGCGCGCGTTCGCCCCGATCAAATTGAGCACCTCATTGAACAAGGGGGTTATGCTTTCCCAAGTGGCCATGCGATGGGGTCCATGATTATCTATGGGGGGTTATTTTTTCTGCTTTTACGTTATTTAAAATCATCTCGTCAGCACTTAGGTTGGGAAAAATGGGGGCTTGGGTTTTTGTTTGGCTTGTTGATTTTACTGATTGGGTTGAGTCGGATTTATTTAGGTGTCCATTACCCAAGTGATGTCATTGGCGGTTTTTCACTGGGCTTTACATGGCTGCTTTTATCCATTGGTCTTCTAGGCTTACGCTTTACTCGAGAAGAATTTAGACCAAAAAGGAAATATACTTTTTAATCAGACCACCAGAAAGAAACGTCTAGAAATAGACGTTTTTTTACTTGTACAGTAAAAATTTATGGCATAATAAAGTTATCTCGTTTTGGAAATAATTTAAAAGGGGTTTTACTGAATGAAACAATACCGTATAAATCCAAAGAATGGTCTAGAATTTGGAATCTATACATTAGGCGATCATATAGAGAATCCACATACTGAAAAAAGGATTTCTGCACAACAACGTATACAAGAGATTATTGAGTTGGCAAAAATTTCTGAGGAAGCGGGCCTTGATTTCTTTAGTGTAGGAGAGAGTCATCAAGAATATTTTACCACTCAAGCACATTCGGTTGTCTTAGCTGCCATTGCGCAAGCGACAGAAAAAATTAAAATTGGTAGTTCGTCCACGATTGTCAGTACGCTAGATCCGGTCCGTGTCTATGAAGATTTTGCGACGCTTGATTTGATTTCCGATGGGCGTGCTGAAATTATTGCAGGTCGGGCCTCGCGTGTAGGAGTATTTGATTTATTAGGTTATGATTTAAAAGATTATGAGGAACTGTACGAAGAAAAATTTGAATTGCTCTTGCAAATTAATGCGCATGAAATCGTCAATTGGGAAGGGGAATTTCGTGCGCCTTTGCGTAATGCAAAAGTCCTTCCGCGACCAAAAGACGGTTCGATGCCGATTTGGCGAGCAGTAGGTGGACCAGCCGCCAGCGCAGTCAAGGCAGGGTATGCTGGAGTCCCGATGTTTATTGCGATGCTAGGTGGGCCTGCAGAAACCTTTAAATATTCAATTGAGGTGTACCGCGAAGCCGCAAGCCGAATGGGCCATGACCCGAAAGAATTGCCGGTTGCGACGGCAGGTTTCTTTTATGCGGCAGAAACCACGCAGCAGGCTTTTCAAGAATATTATCCGCATATCAATGAAGGGATGAAATTAACGAATGGCCAAGGCTTTCCGAAGCGACAATTTGCGCAAGGGATGGATCCAAAAAATGTCATGAATATCGGCAGCCCGGATCAAATTGTTGAAAAAATTCTTTACCAATATGAAATGTTTGGCCATCAACGATATATTGCCCAAATGGATTTTGGCGGGGTGCCATTCGATAAACTCATGAAGAATATTGAATTAATTGGGACAGAAATCTTACCGAAAGTGAAGAAGTATACGTCTAAATAAAAAAAGTGAGACAACGAAGTCTGTTGCATAAAATAAAGAAATCACTAAGCTCAAAAGAGTGCTTAGTGATTGCTTTTATTTTTGCTTGGAATTATGTAGGAGTTGGAGCGTTTATCTCCTACGTAATACAATTTATAGAGGAGTTAGAGCGTCTATCTAATCGATAATTTATTTTAGGCCGCTTTTTTTAATCCTCTGAATACAAAGGGTGCTGAGCGGTTAACTCACGGACGTCTTTTTCAATTCTGCTTAAGACTTTATCATCCGTCTGGTTTTCTGCCACTTGAATAATCCACTTGGCGACTTGACGAACCTCTTCTTCTTTAAAACCGCGTGTGGTTACGGCAGGTGTTCCAATGCGAATACCGCTTGTTTTAGTCGGTGGCAGTTCATCAAACGGAATGCCATTTTTATTGACGGTAATTCCTACACGATCAAGTAAAGTTTCCATTTCTTTCCCATTGAGACCATATTCAGAAACACCGAGCAGGAACATATGATTGTCTGTACCGTTGCTTACGACATGAAATTTAGAATCGTTAAAGGTTTCTGCCATGGTTTTGGCATTGGCGATGACTTGTTCACTATAGTCTTTAAATTCTGGCTGCATTGCTTCGTAAAAGGCGACTGCTTTGGCGGCAATCACGTGCTCCAAAGGCCCGCCTTGAATGCCTGGGAAAATGGCGCTGTTTAATTTTTTAGTATATTCTTTTTTCGCTAAAATAAGCCCGCCGCGAGGTCCGCGCAACGTTTTATGTGTTGTAGACGTGACGACATCCGCATATGGAACTGGGTTTTGGTGGTGACCAGTTGCTACTAAGCCTGCAATATGGGCCATGTCAACCATAAACTTTGCATCGATCTCATCGGCAATGTCACGAAACTGTTTAAAGTCAATCGCGCGTGAATAAGCGCTGGCTCCAGCGACAATTAATTTCGGTTTTTCTTCCAAAGCGATGCGACGAACTTCTTCATAGTCAATGACTTCGTCCTCAATCGTTACCCCATACGCGATAAACTCATACATTTTTCCACTGAAGTTCACCGGCGAGCCATGGGTTAAATGGCCGCCATGGCTCAAATTCATGCCAAGAATTTTATCGCCCGGCTCTAAAAGGGCATTATAGACCGCCATATTGGCTTGACTGCCTGAATGCGGCTGGACATTTGCATATTCGGCATTAAACAATTCTTTGGCGCGATCAATGGCAAGATTTTCGACTACATCAACAAACTCACAGCCGCCATAGTATCGTCGTCCAGGGTACCCTTCTGCATACTTATTTGTCAAAACGCTTCCTTGCGCAAGCATCACTTCTTTTGATACAAAGTTTTCCGAGGCAATTAATTCAATACCGTTTTCTTGGCGTGTTCTTTCCTGATCAATGGCAGCGAATAGTTCTTTATCAAACATCCCAATCACCCATTCTTCTGTTTTTCCAAACACTTTGGATTTATTTAACCAATTATAGAGGATTTGTGAAACAACTTCCATTATTCACACATACTCAGTCTTTAGTCTGTTTCTACTTTAGAGAAGACTGTGCTATAATCTACTTGAAATAAATCCAGTTAAAGGAGTTCAATTATATGAAAAACGAGATAAAAAAATTAAAACAAGTAATTCTAGGACTTGGAGCGACCGCTCTTTTGGCGACTGCAGGGGCACAAAGTGTTCAAGCCATTGATCCAAATGTTGTGGATGAAGCGTGGGGCAAGCCGACCTTCGTGTATGGCGGAGGCTTAAGTGAGGCTGAAATTTCCAGCACCGCTGACTTATTTGATATCGAGAGCTTGGATAACGTGGCCCATACACCAGCTTTAGGGGAAGATTTAGTGACTTATTTAGGTTATGGTTCCGGAAATACGGCCAGCATGATTTCCTCAGTTCTTGTGCAAAAAGACAACAATAGCGGGGTCAATGTTGACATTTTAACGCCAGAAAATATCACAACCATTACCGACCAACAATATACAAATGCGGCCATTACAGCGGGAGTGGAGGATGTGAATATTGAAGTGGCCAGCATCCGCCCAGTAACTGGTGAAAGTGCTTTGACCGGCGTCTATAAAGCGTTGGATGTAAACGGGGAAGAATTGGATCAGGAGCGGATGGAAGTTGCTCAAGAAGAATTAGAAGCTACTAGTGAAATTGTACAAGACGAAAATTTAGATGAAGAAGAGTCCTCGCGACTAGACGGCGTTATCATTGAAATTAAACAACAGCTGGGTGACATCAAAGACCGCACCGACCAATTAGCGACACGGGAAGAGATTGAACAAATCATCAATGAAGCACTTGATCGCTACAACTTGCGTAATGTGATTTCAGTCGAAAATATTAATATTTTGATCAACTATTTTGAAAACTACCAACAAACTAGCGCGATTGATTCCCAGCAAGTCAAAGAGCAGCTCAATGAATTTGCGAACAACTTAGGTAACCGTTTAGAGGGCGCCTGGCAACAAGCGGAAGAAAGCGGCTTGCTTGATCGAATCGCCAACTTCTTTAGAGAGATTATCCAATCCATTACTAATTTATTTAAGTAAACTCAAGCTTCCTTTTAACTGCCGTCGATTCGTCAGTTAAAAGGATTTTTTTATGCAGTATGGAATAATTTGTGAAGATTTGTTCTAAAGCGTTTCCGAAGGTGGTACTGGAAAACCTTTTGTACTAAACTGGAGGTGACTTAAGGAAAAATTCTTTGGATGGTTGTTGAGTGTAAGGCGATTATTTGAATATAAAGGGAAAGCAGGGAACGTATTGGAAACAAATAAAAGAGTAGGATCAATTATTGCACTTTCTGGTCAACGCAGAAATATTGAAGCCTATACGATTGGAGAGACAGATTTAGTGGTCTTCCAAATAAAAGCTGCTGAAAAAGTAGCGGAAAGCTCTTTACAGGCAGTAGAAGGGGTCAGCGAAGTTCTTTTACAAGGGAATTCTCTAACACTGGGAGTCAGTCAGGACCTAAAAGAAGCTTTGGCTCTGGAGTTAGAAAAGACAGAGACTGTTAGCGAAGAGGAAGAAAAAAATATCGGTCAAAAGGTAATGGATGTGATACAGGGGATTTTTGCGCCTATCCTTGCGCCGTTAACGGGGGCAGGTATTTTACAAGGAATCACCATTCTGTTACTGGTCACGGGGATTGTTCCAGAGGGAAATGCAGAGGAAGCCGTATTAAATTCGATTTCTGGCGCGGTCTTTTATTTTATGCCGATTCTGTTAGCTTTCTCATCAGCAAAAGTATTTAAAGCGTCGCCCTATTTAGCCGTTACGGTGGCTGGTTTCTTATTGCATCCGGATTTAATCGCGGGCCTTGAAGCTTTTCCGGGGTCTGATTTCTTCAATATCCCGATTCAATCGATCAATTATGCAAACAGTGTGATTCCAATTATTTTAATTGTGTGGGCCCAGAGCTATATTGAGCGCTTTTTGAAAAAGATTTCACCGGAAATTTTGGCCCCTGTTGTGAATCCTTTGTTTACGTTGATTCTTGTCTCTCTATTAGGACTCCTTGTTTTAGGTCCGATCGGAAATGCCTTTGGTGAGGGCATCGCTGCTGTATTAGGGGCTTTAACAACAACTGTGCCATGGTTGGTTCCAACGCTGATGGGGCTGCTCAGTCCATTTGTAATTATGGCCGGCGTCCATTATTCCTTATTCCCAGCTGCTACATTATCATTAACCAGCTTAGGCTACGAAACAATTTTAGGCCCTGGTATGTTGGCGGCAAACATGGCCCATGCAGGTGTAGCGTTAGCGGTGGCTTTGAAAACAAAAAAAACCGCCTACCGTTCGTATTCTGTGTCCGCTGCCGTTACGGCTACAATGGGTGTGTCTCAACCGGCCTTATATGGTATTGAATTACTCTTGAGAAAACCATTATACGCAGCTATCCTTGGTGGTGGAATCGGCGGTTTGTATGCAGGAATCTTTGATGTCCGTGCCTATGCCTTTGCCAATCCGAGTCTGCCGGCGCTGCCTATCTATTTAGATGGTGGCAGCAATATTATTCATGCAATTATCATGATGCTGATTGCATTTGTTGCAGGATTTGTTTTGACCTGGGTCTTGGGCTTTGAAGAGCCAAGTGACGAAGTCGTTGCTCAAACCACCGCTTAACAAGAAAAATGCACATTGTAGATTTTTTACAAGGTACTTTTTTGTGCATAAGCGGCTTTCATCCCAATTGATTCTCTTATTTGGTAAAATGAAGAAGGAAAAGAATAAATGAGGAGGAATGGCATTGGATACTTATACACTTAAAAATGGCACAAAAATGCCAGCTTTAGGGTTTGGCATGTGGCAGAATACAAACCCAAAAGAAGCAATAAAAGGAATACAAACGGCGATTGAAGTGGGTTACCGTCATATTGATGGTGCCGGGGCTTATCAAAATGAAGAACTGGTCGGGCAGGGGCTTAAAGAAAGCGGCATTGCTCGAGAAGACGTGTTTCTTACAAGTAAATTAATGAATGAAGCCCATGGGTATGAAAATGTCCGCCGCGAAGTGGATGAAACGCTAAAAAAATTAGGCACTAATTATTTAGACTTGTATTTAATTCACTGGCCAGTCGTCAAGGGGCATGGGGACAATTGGAAAGCGTCGAATTTAGATACATGGCGAGCCTTTGAAGAGTTATATGACGAAGGGGTGCTGAAAGCCATTGGGGTCAGTAATTTCTCGGTGGAGCATTTAGAAAATTTAGTGAAAAATGCCCGCATACAGCCCATGGTCAATCAGCTGCTTATTCATCCAGGCGTTTTGCAAGAAGAGACGCGTGCATACAGCCAAACGCATGATATCGTGGTTCAAGCTTATTCTCCATTGAGTCCACTTGGTGTGTTGAAAGAAGACGAACGCATGCAAAAGATGGCAGAGAAATACAATAAATCGACTGCACAATTATTGCTGCGCTTTGATCTGCAGCTAGGTGTCGTGCCGTTGACCAAATCGGTCCATACAGCACGCATCAAAGAAAATTTCGATATTTTTGATTTTGAAATCGATGAAGAAGATATGGCCTATTTAACAAAGTGGACACATCCAGATTTTACGGAGCCCGACAATAAAAATGAACGACCGCCACAAATTAGCTAAGTTTAGTTAAAAAATCGTTAAAATCAGTACTCCGACTGATTTATTTAAAAGGGTAGTCCTCTATAATAAGAAAGAATTAATACAGAGAGGACAAAAGAACAGTGAGAATACTAGGCAATATATTATGGTTTATTTTAGGCGGCTTTATCAGTTGGCTCTCGTGGATTGTGATCGGTGTTCTTTGGTCAATTACAATTATTGGAATCCCTGTCGGCAGACAATGTTTTAAATTTGCCGAAATGTCAGCAGCCCCTTTTGGAAAAGAGATTCAATTTAGTGAGAATGGGGCATCTCTTTTAATCAATATCGTTTGGCTTGTGCTCGGCGGCTTTGTTATGGTGATCGAAGAAGTCACACTAGGTGCCATCTTTTGTCTAACAATTGTAGGTATCCCATTTGGATTGCAACACTTTAAACATGCCAAACTCGCTTTGCTGCCATTTGGCGCGCGCATTTACCGAATATAATGAAGAAACAGACAGGAATCGGCAAAAATCCTGTCTGTTTTTAAATATTAAGGGGATATGGATTTCATCATAAAGGGACTTATGGTAGGCTTTTTTTAGGAGGCGATAATAATGATTAGAGAATTCAAAAGTCCAGCCCATTATATCCAAGGAAAAGATGTCCTGACTAAACGCGTAGGAGAAATAAAGGCGTATGGCACAAATGTATTGCTGCTGGCAGATGATGATGTGTGGGAAATCGTCGGGGAAGAATTTGCGGAAGCGATGAAAGACGAAGGACTTGATGTGTATCGTGAGCCGTTTAATGGCGAGGCCTCTGAAAGTGAAATTGAACGGATTGTTGAAATAGGTAAAGAGGAAAAGAGCGATGTCGTGATTGGTTTAGGCGGAGGAAAAGCGATTGA
>JBHWQC010000196.1:0-2625 GCA_043425375.1 Atopostipes sp. | reverse complement strand
TGTCGAATTCAAAGAAATTAACGTGTTTGAGAACAACGAGGCATTAACCATGTTAAGAGACGCAGGCTACTCACAAATGCCTGTCGTGGATATTAACGGCGAGAAACATACAGGCTTCAGACCAGAGATACTAGCAAAGGTTGTGGTCTGATGTGGCAACTAAATTAACGCACCCGACAGAGTGGAAACAATTTTTAATGATGTGCGATAGACAAGAATTTGATAATCCATTATTTGAGCATTACCGAAATATGTTTTTCGTTGGATCAAAAGTGAAAGAGAAACCTGTTGATTTAATAGGTAGAACTAAACCAATCAAAGTAACTAAGCCAGACGGAACAACAGAAATCCACCGAAGTCGCAATGAACTAACAAAAAAGATGGGCATATCAACTCATTACATTAATGCCTACAACGGGACAGTTATTGAGCGCGGCAAGTTGAAAGGGTGGCGGTTTGATGTCATGCCAAGACCTGTTCCGATTTATGCGTTTTATGAAGATGATGAACTACTTGGGATTGGAACGGCAGAAGAGTTAAGTAAGGAACACGGGGTATCATTAAGCACTATAGAGTTTTATAACTATCAGAAACATCGACCAACGATTAAAAGACGTGTGGTGCTAATTGACTGGGAATATCCTGAATTGGAGGTTGAGGAATAATGAAAATTAGTTTCGCAGAGTTCGTTTTACGCTATTTAGACGATTGGAATTTGGAGGCCAGATATTTAGCAGACGACTTAGATGTCGGACACCACGCACTAAATGCTTGGATGTACCGTGGACGCATACCTAACAGAAAAAACGTCAAGGTTATCGAAGATTACTTCGGAGAAGATTTTAAAAACGTTGTGTTTGACGGTAAAGAATTCAGGCGTAAATTCAAAATTATCCGCACTGATGGAAGTTCGCAGGTGTACGACACGACTGATGAACTTAGTGAGATTGAAGGCATAGCCAAAAGTACCATAACAAGGTGTTGTAGGGACGACGATGCAGTCAGGACTGGTAAAAATAAAGGCTGTCGGTTCGAATGGCTTTATACGGAGGCAGAATAATGCACGATAGAAAATTAGAAGAATTCGATCCAATCCAACCATCACACTATCGCAAAGGTGAGATAGACTTATACGAGTCATGGTATCTCACAAGACCTTTCGCAGAGTTTAGAGCGATTATGGAAGCAATCGCAGAAAGATACATGAAGCGAGATAAGAATAACCGTTTAGAAGATTTAGATAAATGTATGGAAACTCTAAAACGACTAAAAGAGTATGAAGAAAAAGAAAGGGAGAAAAATGGATAACAAATTCAATCTAAAGGGGAAGAGCTTTGGAAGGTTGATGGTAATAGAAAACGACAGGATGGAGAAAGGTGTAAGGTGGGCACTTTGTATCTGTGAGTGTGGGAAGGAAAGCGATGTCAGAGTCAGTGACTTAAGAAGCGGAAACACAAGAAGTTGTGGTTGCTTGTATAAAGATACAAGAAAAACATCAAATGTTTCGCATGGAATGGGACACACCAGATTATATTCGACATGGACTAATATGAAAACCAGATGTTATAACTCCAATGTGCCCGGTTTTGAAAATTACGGTGGTAGAGGAATAACTATATGTGACGATTGGAAAGATGATTTTGTGAACTTTTATGATTGGGCTATGACAACTGGTTATAATGACGACCTAACCATAGAGCGTGTTGATGTAAATGGAAATTATGAGCCCGAAAATTGCATGTGGATTGAGGCAGACGAACAAAGCAAAAACAGGAGGGCAAATATTTATATTGAATTAAATGGAAAAACGGAGACTTTGAGAGGTTGGTGTAATGAATTAGGTCTGCCCTACAAGATTGTTCACCAAAGAATGAAGCGAAGAAATTTAAACCCTAAAGAAAATTTAAAGTGGTATATGAATAAGCATGTTACACATTGGAACGACTAAAAGAATACGAGGAGAAAGAGGCGGGCGGAATGAAGGATAAAAAATGGGCGCAAAGAGAAGTTGATAGATACTTATCTTATGAAGGGGTGGACGAAGCCAGAAACGCACTGGTATTCGCTAAAGGAGTAATCGACCAACTAGACGAACCAGAAGTCTTGTCGCTGGATTGGATCGAGGAACATAGGAAATCATACACAATGGAGGACTCGGTCGAAATATCCGATTTACAAAACCTACTCGTACCGAAGCAGGAAGAACTTGAAACGAAAATACAGGAATTAATTGAAGCTTACAAGCAAGAAGAAGATGCTTATAGTAATCCAGAAAACGGTTGGATTAGCGGATTCATTGAGGATTTAAAAAACTTGGTGGAAGAAGAACAGAAGTATTATGTTTCGGCGAGAGATGAAGAATATGGTGGATTTTGGTTCTTGTCTAAAAACAATAGTGGTGATATTTCGATAGGGGTAAATAGAGATTGGTCTGAAGTTGATTGGGATAGATTAAAACTAACCGAACAAGAAATCAAAGACTATGACGAGCGGTATTGGCCATTTGCGGAGGAGGTAGAGGAATGAACCCAATCCAACCAGAGCATTACAACAAAGGTGAAATAGATTTATTTGAAGCGGCGTATCGTACCAGACCTTTTAGCGAGGTTAGAGCCATCATGACAT
>JBHWQC010000195.1:0-4557 GCA_043425375.1 Atopostipes sp. | reverse complement strand
AGTCTCCATGGAAATGAGCCAAAAGACATTACTGAGGAATTAGAATTTGAATTAAGAGAAATTCTGCGCAAAGTAATATTAATTTATTGGCAAATTTCTCTAACTGAGAATTTAGAAGATTCTGGGGCAATTATTGAATTTATTGATAAAACTAAACATAATAATCTTAACTTACCATTAAGGTTATTCATTAAACACTTAAAAGACAGAGATTATCATGATTTATATAGCGATATGATAGGTATTTTAACGAATAAAAAGTAACAATGAGACATGAAGAAAATGCTTTTTTTGCGTATACCATGTTAGCTTCTTTGGGGTTGACTCCTGGCAAAGCACTCACTGCTGTTATGGTAGCAGGCCTGTTGTATATGCTGACAACTTACTCCGGTTTAATCAATCGTTTTTCCCGCGCTATTCCCGACTCATTGAAAAAAGAATTATCGTGGACTTGGATTGGTTCTTGTGCAGATCAGGTTGGAGAATAGCGGCTTGCTTATAGTGCTTATAGATTGAGGTAACGAAACTTTTTAGCTGTGGGTAGCTTGTCTGAACCACTGACATTAGTTACTTTAGGTGGACTGGTATTCACCGCTGTGTTGGTATTAAAAAACATACGTGGAAGTTTCTTCATTGGCATTTTGGCGATGACTTTTGTGGCTCTATTTGGTAGGTGACATGTTCCTTCTGTTGCTTCTTTTTCATTTACAGCATTAATAGATCTCTCGAATTATGTTGCCGCCATTGATTTTTCAGGAATTTGGTCCTTGGAGATTTGGTTATCCGTTTTCTCGCTCACAATACTCTTGATTTTTGGCGCCATAGGAATTATTGAGGGTTGCTACAAGATACAGAACGTGCACTGCGAGCCTTCAAGGCGGCTAGTACGACGGTGCTGCTTTCAGGAATTCTTGGGACAAGTCCGGTTGTTCTTGTGGTAGAAAGTGCAGCTTATCATAAAATATAGGCGAGTACGTGAAATTTCAGTATAAACCATTATAATTATGCCTATATAGCTAAAAACGCTGGTTTAAAGGGGTTCAGATGAGACCTTCTCTACATAGTATTGAGAAGCCCACCCATGTACTGATTATATCTAGAGTGAGCTTTTACCAATAGTGAGCTCTATTTTTGATGACAGTTTCTTTCGTATCGATTAATGTTATCTTTTGCGTTCTTCATATTCATGAAGCTGATTACTTATGCTACTTAGGAAAAAAACTTCATAATTCTTCGCGATAAGACTATAATCTCTCAAATCGGCATTCTCGACTTCTATTGACTTATTTAATTTCGATATATCATTTTTTATTGTGTGATATTGGACGTTCGTCTCTTTAATAGCTCCTTGTAATCCCAGTGAACTCTCTAAAAACACACCCTCATTTATTAATGATTGAATAATATTTTCTAACCCAGTGTTCGGTTTATCGCTTGTCAAATTTAATTCTCTTACAGTAATTGCTTCATTTTCTATTAGTTCCTTCTCTAATTTATTCAAAAGCTCTTTCTTCCCTAAAAGTTTAATGGCTTTTTTCTCTAATTTCACAAGCTCTTTCTTATCATTTTCAAGAGAAAGGGTAGACTGGGAGATAAAATTTTCAAGCTGTTTAAAACTACCAATACCAAGTTGATGCAATCGATAAATTGTTTGAGATATTGCTAAATTATTATGATTGATCCCCCAATAGTGTAAGCCAGGATTTTCATGAAATTTATTATTTCTAGTCAAATCAATAACTCGCTTGATATAACTTTCAGGAACTGGCTTTTTTTCAACATCTTTCATATCTAAAAACTCCGTATCAATGCGTAATTGCAACATAGTTTCTTGATAGCGATAGCCAAGACTACGACAACGAATAAAGCGTTCTTGACCGTTTGTTTTGTGTTTAAAGGCTAAATGTTTTCCTTCTTTTATTTCGTACTTTTCAGCCATAATTTCTTTAAACTCATCCAAATGAATCGCTTTTTTAAGAGCGTAATCAATATCGTTTCTTATCTGATATCTAAACGTATTTATATATTTTCCTTTGGACTGATGCGGATCCTCAAATTGCTTATTTTTTTCATTATTTTCTATCACATCTAGGCCATGTTCTAAACATAAATTATCACTAATTTCACGGATTTTATGATAGCTTTTTTTGTTTGAATTATAGCTTTTAAAGTCAATAAAAGAAACATTATTAAAGAGAATATGATTGTGTATGTGACGTTTATCTACATGTGTTGCTACAACGTATTGGTACCTTCCTTGCAAGTGTTCCTCGGCCAATTTAAGACCGATTTTATGAGCCACATCTGTCTCTACTTCACCTGGTTTAAAGGATTGAATGATATGTCTTGCAATGACTTTTCGATGTGTAGCACGCTCATTGTTTAGAACTTTTTCAAAACTCTTTTGGACATCATTTTCATTACACATAAAGGCAGAAACCAAGTCGCCATTTTCAGTTTTTAAAGGGTCTTGAAAATACTTTGAAGCACCATGAATATTCACTTTAATAGGATGAATTTTAGTCGTCGCCATTGGAATCAAACTCCTTTGAAATCCAAGCAGATTCTAGATCCAATTCTGTTCGTAATTTGTTGATATCCTGCTTCATTTTTTTGACAGCAACTTTTAATTCTTCCATATCATTTTTTGTCACTTCATCATGCGTATTAACACGGCGAGCGATCTGATTTATATTTGTACCAACGCGATTTAATTCGTAAGAAACTTTAGAATAAGGTTCTGGATTTTCAACAAATAAGACAGGGTGGAGGAGACGATCTCTGGTATAAGAAGACAACGTTTTATGATTGCTTTCTGCGGCATATCTTCGAATTTTATTTTTTTCAGATTTCGTCAATCTAATCTCGATTCTTTCGTCCATTTTTTCATATTCTGAAGAAAGAGATTTGTTCATTTTCTATCATCCTTTTCACAATCTTTTATTGAGAAGTAAGGATAGAAAAACGTTATACTTATATAGACAAATAAATGGAGTACCATTCAATATAAAAAGGGGGATTGGGGGCAAAGCCACCAACAAGCTGAACCGTTCAAAGAGGCAGAGCAGGCCGATTTGAAACGGTGAAATCTGTAATTGTACGGACAATTACTGTGCTTGCTTATTTTAAATAACTCTAAAATCGATCTATTCCAGTAAGTCTAGAAGTTGACCCTTTAATTTAGCTAGAGTATAAAACAATCGAAAATAAATAGCTACTTTTTTGTTGATTAATTACTTTTTAACACGTATGATTGCAAATAATTTATGTAATAGAAAAGGGGAGAGAGAACCTGATTTTCACAAAGGGGAGAGAGGAGTAGATCAATGATTTTAGATTATTATGTCATTCATTTAGCGATACATGAGGATTTTAGCCACCATACTGTAAAAGGCTATTTCTATGTTGCACAAGCATTCTTAGATTTCCATAAGGATACAAGGGGGAACATGAATCAAGCCGTACAAGAATTTTTAAAAAATAGTATTTACGAAAGGGAAAATCTCAATTCGACTTTAAATTATAAAAAAGCCGCACTAAAAAAATTCATTCGATTTCTTCAGCAGTTTGACGATGAACAGTTTGATTACAATTTCAATCGTCTCAAAAGAAGTACATATGAACGTTTGCCGCAAATTTTGTTTGATCCAGATATTGAACGTATTCGAATGCTTATACGTAATTCAAAACAATTTAAACTCCTTGATAAATTGATTATTTGTTTTGCATTGAACCACGGAGCCATACCAAATGAATTACAGCAAATAAAATTTTCTGATGTGGACTTGTTAGATCAAACGATTACTTCGACAACCAATGGACAGCGAAGGTTTATGTTTTTAACGGAAACAGACATAAAATACCTCGATGATTACTTAGCAAACATTGATGATTTTAACTTAGATTATTTTTTGTTAAGTAACAGTAATCAACCGATAGCATATCATCACTTAAGAGAACCTTTAAAACAACTTTCAACTTACTTTAATCAGTCCATTACTTTTAGAAAACTCAGAAATAGCTTTATAGTGAGTTGCCTGCAACAAAACTTAAATTACATTGTGATCAAGAATTATCTCGGAATTAAAAGCGTCAAAGCAATTGAACGCTATGAAAAAATTAACTTTCATCGTCTAAGGGAGGTTACAGAGTTGCTTAACGAAATTCGTGATGGATTCCCCATTGAAAAGACGGTTAAACGCATGTCAGATAACATCGAATTTTTGGAAAACTTCATCGGTTCTTCTGAAGAAATATTAAAGAAAGCAGAATTAAATTAAATATTTAGTTAAAACGCTTGCAATACCTTTTGATGTGTAGTATAGTTTGGCCAAATAAATTGAATACAAAAAGTTCAAGGTTACTTTGCTTTGCACAAAACCTATGTCGGTGAGCTTCCCACGATCAGCCATCGGACTATCGGATAACGAATTATGCTGCTAGGCCTTGAAAGATACTGCTGAACATGCGATATAGGCTATGTTTTTCCAGCCCGTGGAACGGCTGGTGAAACGGAGACGCGATGACGGCTTTGACAGAGCGATCAAATGAGAGACT
>JBHWQC010000194.1:0-2520 GCA_043425375.1 Atopostipes sp. | reverse complement strand
ATGTAAGATAATCAGTAACATTGCCCCCTCAGATTCATAATTGATCATCGCTGCTCCGATTGCTGATAAAATCATTAACAAGTCAACATTTGGACGTCTTTCTTTAAACGTATAAACTAACGCATCAATGGTTGCAAAATAACCTGAAAAGAAAATCGCTATATAGAATGCGATGGTACTTACTGCTGAGTGGATAGGCATAAACACAAAACCTAATATTGTGAAAATAATACCTAATACTAAAAATTGACCTTCTCTTGACTTGAATAAATATTTAAACATGATGACTCCTCCCGTTAAATTATACCCATTATTATTTACTTTAAAAAAAGCCTTTAATCTACATATTAATTATATCCGTTACAATTTATTTTTCAATAGCTTCAATATTTTCTCTCATAGACAACACACCTTTCAAATATGAAAAAAAGCATACCTGTGGACAGTGGTAACTGTCTCACAGATATGCCTTATATATTAGGATATAAATACATATACTGCTGCTATATTGTCATATAGCCGGGCCATGAATAATCATAGCTTGCTCAGATTTGAACTTCTTCTATTTATAATCATTATATTGTAATTCTTAATCAATGTCAACTGTTTCCTTAACTTTTATCGATTTATTTTTTTAAAATTTGAACCACTGCACCGATGATATCTGGTCCAGTATGAATCCCTAAAGCCGGACTCACTGTCGTAAAGTACACATTATTAACGCCTAACTTACTGACTAAGTCATCTTTTAAAGCTTTTGCCTCTGATTTGATACTTTGTTGACCAAAAGCTACACCCAAGTTAACTTTATGATCTTTCGCTAGTTCTTTAATTTCTTTTTTTAGACGAGCGATACTACGTCTACGGCCTCTTGCTTTCGCAACCGTATGATAAATTCCATCTTCATTACATGAAATAACCGGGTTTAAATTCATTAAATTTCCTACTAATGACTGAACTTTCCCTATTCTTCCACCTGCTTCTAAATATTTTAAAGTTGGGATGGTAAAGAAAACGGTCGTGTTATCGATAATGTGTGGTGTCTCTGCCTTTAATTCTTCAAAGGTTGCCCCTTGTTCAAGTAACTCTACTAAACGAACGAGAACCAAACCACTACCAAATCCAATATTTAAAGTATCAACAAATAAAATATCTAAATTTGGATAGTCTTGAGCAACTAATTTAATGGAGTTGAATGTTCCACTTAAACCGCTAGATATTGTTGAAACGATGATGTTTTGATAACCTTCTTCGACTAATTCATCAAAGACCTTAACAATATATTCCGGTTTTGGTAATGACGTCTTAGGTATCTCTTTTTCTAATCGTTGGTAAACCTCTTCTTCGGTTATTGTGATCTTGTCTAAATATTCTTCATTATTGCCATATATAATCCCTAATGGCAACACGCGAATATTATATTTATCAACAATCTCTTGTGGCACATCTGAACCAGAGTCTGTAATAAAAGCAATCTTGTCTATTGACATATTTGGTACCTCCTAGGATTTGTTTACAGTGTTTTCTAAAAATAATTTTACAAATGTTTGTGACGCTAAGCTGTCAGTCGCCTGTCTAATTAATAAGTAACGATCACTTGGATGAACATCACCACGCTCATAATTTTTATCCAGGTATAAGCTAGCTGCATATTTAAGGGCACTCTCTTGCTCAACGATTAAAAGTTCATATGCGCCTTTGATACCACTTATTTTCGACTGATAAATAATTCCAGTTTTTATCTCAGGAATCGAAATGATATTTTTCAGCATGATAATCGCAATCAAATACGCCAAATGCTTGCGATTATACCGTTTCTTTTCGGGTTTAGGAATCAATTCAAGCTTCACATAATTATGAATCATTGATTTTGTGACCAACGGATCGTCTGTCAGTTTGAATACAGTCAAGTATTCATTTAATAGCTCGATGACTTGATCCATATGTAAATCAAATGTTGGTAGTTCATCCCATTTAGGGAATGATACTTTAAAGACATCTTCCGCATAAGCAATTAATTGCTCTTGAATCATGGACTGACACCGCCTTCTAGTTACTTTAATTGTTTTGTTAGTATATAAAACTACTTACATAATTATAACAACTATCTTCTACAATTGCGAATGTATTCATAGAAATAGCCTTTGAAAATTCGATTATTTTCAAAGGCTTTAACTAACTATTCTATTGTGATCAAATGAGTCAAAGATGTCTTCGCCAGCATATCTGAGCGTTTATTAAATATGAAGTTCACCGTCTTTAATGGCATCATCTAACACCGTCATCACCATCTTAGAGTGAGTCATTCGTTTTTTCGCTTCATCTAAATCATGATCTCGGATAATTTGAATAAAAGCTTCAAATTCTGGTATCATACGATGTTTATTTTCATTATAGTTAATCTGCTCAACTTGATCATCAATGATGACTTTCGCAGATTCAAGTGAATTCGTTCCATCTTCAATAATAATAACACCTTTTTCACCTTGAATTAAAATTTGCTTCAAGCCATGACTATCT
>JBHWQC010000193.1:0-3104 GCA_043425375.1 Atopostipes sp. | reverse complement strand
CTACAATGTGTTTGGTATTGGCGCTTTTGATAGCGATCCTGTCGGTTACGGTTCACTAAGAGCACTTGAAGAGAAATGGTTTACGCCAGAAGCGGCCATTATTGGAGGAGCCGCCTTTATTGGCAATAATTACGTAAAAGCGGGTCAAAACACCTTGTATAAAATGCGCTGGAATCCAACTTCAATGGTAAATAATGGCTATGCAACCCATCAGTATGCCACAGATATTGGCTGGGCCTCCAAACAAGTCAATACGATTTATAATTTATACCAATCAATTGGTATCGGTCTGAATTATATAGATATTCCAGTTTATCTCGCATAAACGTATAAAGAAGCGGCTCATTCATTATGAAGTCGCTTCTTTTTGGCGATTTCATTCAATATTGTCTATTTATATTCTACCAATTTATTGCTATACTCGTTTAGCAGTAAATTTACAATGTTTTAACAAAAAGAAGAATTCCCTCGGTATTCTATCCTTTTATACGCAAACTATAAAAAAGAACAAAACAGGTGATACTCATCGAAAGAAAAATGAAAGGCACTTTATTTTTTGTGAGTCTATTGTTACTCGTTTTCCTATTTTACACCAACGATTTTGGTATTTCAGGGCGAGTGGATGGCCTCCAAGTGTCAAAAGAAGAATATACTGAATTAACCGAGTCACGTACGGAAAGCAATTTAGAAAATACGTTCCAGTTAAAAGTAGACGACTATATTTTGCCTTATGATGAAGTGACGGATTCCTTTATGTTTTCTGTAAAAGATGTAAAAAATGCTGAAGACTATAACCCGGTTTTTGAAATTGTGATGGGCAATCATCAAGACTATGAGATTGCTTTGCTGGAGGATGCTTTATCCAAAGAAGCGATTGAACAGAATGAGCCGGTTAAACTACTCGTTTATTCAAACGAAAAGTTTGATGAATATAACATTTATCTAACAACGCTGCCGATATTTACTTTAACTTTAGAAGGTCATTTAGACGATGAACGACCAATCAGTGATCGAAATCAACCAGGCAGTATGACATTATATGATTCGAAAGAAACGATTGAAAGTGATTTATACATCCGCTTACGAGGCGCTTCTAGCCGGGCCTTTCCAAAAAATCAATACCGGATTAATTTAAGAGAATTTACAATTGGTGGCGATGAAAAATTAAATCATCAGTCGCTGTTAGGTTTGCGAACAGATGACGATTATATTCTCTACTCGCCTTACAATGACCCGGAAAAAGTGCGCAATACCTTGTCCAATAATTTGTGGCATGATGTGATGGGGGAAGAGAATCGCTTTGACATCAATACCGGCGCAGAAGGCCGGTATATGGAACTCTTTATAAATAATCGCTATTGGGGTTTATACACACTGATGCATCCCATTGATGCGAAGCAAGTGGATTTAGACATTGAAAAGAATGCAGCAGACAGTGAGATTTACTATCGTTCCATTTCCAATTTAGATATGGAAGCAGGAGATTTTGAAACCAGTACGGGAGCGGAGAGTGCTTTAGGCCGCTTTGAATTGCGCGAACCGGATCAGCCATTTGGGGATTCCAAACAATGGGCCCCTTTATATGAACATCTGATGATGCAGACAAAAGATAAAGAAACCGTAGAAGAGTACTTATTTAACCGCACAGACATGCAAAACCAAATCAATTACTATTTGTTTTATATGCTGACACAAGCGACGGACAATAATTTTAAAAACCATAATTATATTTCAAAATTGGATGGCGATACTCGTATTATGCTGGAGTCGCCTTGGGATTTAGATTTGACATGGGGACTGCGGTGGCATCCGACTGATCCGCGACTGGCTATTGTAAAAGGCACACCTGACTTAAATCATCTACCCACAGCTACTCTAATCCACACTGCCATTCAACAAGAAAACGATAAAATCATCCAAATGGTCAAAGACAAATACGCCAAACTCCGCGCGAATGATTGGTCAGAAGAAGCCTTAATGGCGCGTTTAGATGAATATGAAGCAGATATTTACCACTCCGGTGCAATTCTCAGAGACAAAGAACGCTGGCCGGACACGGCGTATAATGAAAAGATGAGCCATTTAAGAAACTATCTTCTCGAACGCTTAAAAGCCATGGACGATTTTATTGAAAATAATTTATAAGAAGGGACGTGCTTTCCATTTGGCCAAAAAAATACCGCAATGAACTCAAATATTTAGTCACCGCCCAAGACCTTGTCATTATCGAAGATAAACTCAAACACTTGATGGATCGCGACCCTTATGCGGATGAAGAAACAGGCTCGTATGTGGTTAGAAGCTTATATTTTGATTCTTACGATGATGATTGTTTTCACAACAATGAATTCAGCCTAGGCAAGCGCAAGAAATTTCGCATCCGCATGTATGGCGATGATCAGTCGCTGATTTTGTTGGAGAAAAAAGAAAAAGAGAACAATATGTCCCAAAAAACGTCTTATACCTTATCCAAAGAAGAATACAACCAGCTCTTCTTTGGCGATGTGTCCAAGATGTATTGGGCAGCGACAGACCCTTTGCTGAAAGAGTTTTGCCTGGAAGTCATGTTGCGCCTCTTTCGTCCCAAAGTGATTGTGCATTACGAGCGCAAGCCTTTTGTCTATTTTACAGGCAATGTCCGCGTCACCTTGGACACGAATATTGCTTGTTCAACCGAGCTGCCGCGCTTTTTGGAGAACAATTACCTGACCATTCCGACGATGGAGCAGGGCGAGCACTTGTTGGAAGTGAAGTATGACGAACTCTTGCCGGACTTTCTCAAGCAAATTATTCAACTGGATACACTCGAACAAGCGACGTTTTCAAAATACTATATCAGCCGAATTACGTCACAAGAACATGGAGGAGTATAATGCAACAATTATTTGAATTACTTGAAAATGTGCGATTGAGTTTTTCGCACGAGGATATCACCACCTCGACCATTTTGACGATGTTGGTCATGGTCAGTTTGTTTTCAGCCTATGAATTTCTGATCTACCGCTTTATTTCAAAAAGAAGTTTTTATTCCAAGCATTTCAATATTGCTTTGGCCATTATTCCGTTTTTCGTCGCCAGTATTATTATGGCCCTGCAAAGCACGT
>JBHWQC010000192.1:0-10367 GCA_043425375.1 Atopostipes sp. | reverse complement strand
ATACAATTACACGAGCGATATTCAAGACTATAAAGTAAATGTCCAACCACATGAGCGAAACGCTATCCGTAATGCGATGCTGGCCATCTCCCAAGTCGAAGTGAGTGTTAAAACATTCTGGGCGAAGTTATACGATCGTTTACCTAAACCAGAATTTGCCAATGTGGGCATGACCTTTGCAGAATCGGAAGTCCGACATAGTGATGCCTATTCACATCTTTTAGAATTACTCGGCTTAAATGGCATATTTGAAAAAATCGAAGATATTCCTGCTTTAAATCAACGTGTTGATTATTTAAATGCGCATATTCATTATTCACAGACAGGGTCTGACCGCGATTATGCGATCTCAGTTCTATTGTTTTCAGCCTTTATTGAACATATTTCTTTGTTCAGTCAATTCCTAATTATTATGAGCTTCAACAAACATAAAAATTTATTTAGCGGCATTTCGAATGTAATTGAAGCCACCTCGAAAGAAGAACAATTACATGGTGAGTTCGGGATAGATTTAATTAATACCATTCGAGAAGAAAATCCTGAATGGTTTGACGAAAAAATGGCTGATGAGATTTATACCTTGTGTCAAGATGCATATGTATCAGAAAAAGAGGTCTTAGATTGGATTTACGAGGATGGGGAAATCGACTTCATGCCTAAGCACACCGTACAAGAATTTATTAAGAACCGTTTAAATAATTCACTAGAAGCAATAGGATTGGAACGTATTTTCAAAACAGATACCAAAGAAGTTGAAAAGACCCTTTGGTTCGATGAAGAAATAGTCAGTACAAAACATGTCGATTTCTTTGAAAAACGCTCAGTTAACTATACGAAACGTTCTCAGTCCGTAACAGCAGATGATTTATTTTAATTTAAAATAGGAGGATATAGTTATGGAGAAAGTTAAAACTCGAACATACGAGCCATTTTATTGGCTCACTGAAGAGAGTCAGACATTTTTATCAAGAGGATATTTACAGGAAGGGCAAGACGCGAAAGAGCGTATTCGGGATATCGCAAATCGTGCCGAAGAAATTTTAGGGGAAGAAGGCTTTGCTGATAAATTTTATACCTATATGAGTAAAGGGTATTATTCTTTATCGACACCTGTTTGGACAAATTTTGGGACAGATCGTGGATTTCCGATCAGCTGTTTTGGGAGCACTCCTGCGGACAACATGGCAAGCATCTTATATACCGCTTCTGAAGTGGGTATGATGAGTAAATATGGTGGAGGAACTTCTGGTTACTTTGGTCATTTACGACCCCGTGGTGCAAAAATTACAAATAATGGTCAATCAAGTGGTGCGGTTCATTTCGTGAAATTATTTGAACAGATGACAGATACCGTCAGTCAAGGTTCAAGTCGACGTGGACGATTCGCAGCTTATTTGCCGATTGATCACCCAGACATTGACGAATTTCTGGAAATTGGTGTGGAAGGAAATGATATCCAAGATGTCAACCACGCAGTCACCGTGACGGACGACTGGATGAAAGAAATGATTGCGGGAGATCAGAAAAAACGGGAAATTTGGGCAAAAGTTCTCCAAAGGCGAGTAGAAATGGGGTACCCTTATATCTTTTTCACGGATACGGTGAATGAGAACAAACCGGCATGGTATAAAGATTATCCAATCACACATTCTAATCTATGCAGTGAAATTGCTTTGCCGGATAATGAAAACTGGTCTTTTGTCTGTAATTTGTCTTCTATGAATGCTCTCCATTACGATGAGTGGAAAGAGACAGATGCGGTACAGACGATGATTTGTTTCTTAGATGCCGTTATGTCAGAATTTATTGAAAAATTGGAAGCTATGCGCGACTCATCAGATTCTGAATATACAGAAGCCTTCAAGTTCATGGAACGAGCCTATAATTTTGCGAAAGAAAACCGTGCACTAGGGTTAGGTGTTTTAGGCTGGCATTCGCTTTTACAGTCAAAAATGATTGCCTTTGAATCGGTTGAAGCAAGTTTATTGAACGAAGAGATTCATAAGGTCATCAGCGATCGTGCGAAAGAAGCTTCAAAAGAACTGGCGGAAAAATTTGGTGAACCAGAAGTACTGAAAGGAACGAGCTATCGCAATGCGACAACAATGGCCATTGCCCCAACGACTTCTTCAGCTTTTATTATTGGACAGGTCTCTCAATCAATAGAGCCCCTATTCAGTAATTACTATGTAAAAGATATGAGTAAAATTAAAACAACCATTAAAAATAAATATTTAGAAGAATTGCTCGAAGAAAAAGGGCAGAACACACCAGAAGTTTGGGCAGATATTAAGAATCATGACGGTTCAGTTCAGCATCTAAGCTTTTTACCAGAACATGAAAAGAATGTTTTTAAGACCTTTGCAGAAATCAACCAATATGAAATCATTAACCAGGCAAGTGTGCGCCAACGATTTATCGATCAGTCTCAATCTTTAAATATAATGATCAATCCAGCAATGACTACGGCAAAAGAAATCAACCAGCTCCATCTTTATGCGTGGGAAAATGGAATCAAATCCCTTTATTACCAACATTCAACAAGTGCGGCTCAGGAATTTTACCGATCAAGTATTTGTTTAGCATGTGAAGCATAAAATACGGTATTTGAATGAAGTAACATTAAAGCCTCACCTATGTCTATAGGTGGGCTTTTTCATGCTTAATTCAAGTATAAAGTCATGGTCACTAATTACCTTGTCCATTATCTTTGGTATGTTGCTTATTCTTTTTGGTCGGAGCTTAGAGTTATATTTTATTAGAATAAAGTTTTCCAATTTTCAGAAGAAAGATATCAATTGATTCTTATAACTTAAATTGACTTGTGTAAAAGAGTATTCCTTCATGTATAATAATATCAACAGCTTTTTGAAAGGATTGAAGTCATGTCTCAGACTAAAATAATGTCAGAATTAGATAAGTTACTTAAAGAAAATGAGGAAGTATATTACTTAGATGGCGTTTTAAATAAAGCACAGGTAATTGAAGATTTACATAATTATGATTCAGAATTAATTACCTTACTTAGTGAGAGTGAAGTTATAAAAAAACATTTCTCGATAGAAATTAATGGAAACAAAATCATAAAAATCAATAACTTGATCGAAATTTTTGAAATGAATGAATATTGGGATGATTCCCACACGGCTTATGAGAATAAAATAGGGTTAACCTCTAATGGAAAATTCTTATCAGATAATACAGATGTAGTGTTAGATTTCCCATATAAAGATACGGTTCTAAAGGCTTCAATGTCAAAAGAAGATAGAAAAAGAGAAGATTTATTGCCTAATGAACCATTCTATAATGAGAAAATGGCTCGAGAGGAAATAGATACTTTACTTGATAAAAAGGTATTAATAAATGTCACCAAGTACGATAAGCAAGGTAGTCATGAAGAGAGTGTGTTCACAAAAAATGACAATTTAATTCTTAGAGAAAATAATTTACTTGCTTTGTATACAATTGAAAATCATTATAAAGGGAAAGTTAAATTAATTTATATCGATCCACCTTATAATCTTAAAGGTGACTCTTTTAAATACAATGACAAATTCACTCGTTCAACATGGCTTACTTTTATGAAAAATCGGCTTCAAATTGCAGCAACCTTATTATCTGAAAAGGGGTCTATTTGGATTAGTATTAGCGACGAGGAAATGCATTATTTAAAAGTATTAATGGATGAAGTATTTGGAGAAGACTCATTTGTTGCTACATTACCAAGAAAAACCCGTGATGGAAAATCAGATGTGCCTTTTAATTTATCTCAAGATTTTGATTGGCTCTTAGTGTATACAAAAGGGTCTGTTGAAGATGCAGTAGTAGGACGATCAATTAAAAGAAAATACTATGAAACTAATGATTTTCCAGGTAGACCTTGGCGAACAGCAGATTTAACCACTCAAAGAACAATTCATGAAAGACCTAATTCTAATTTTACTATGGTGAACCCTAAAACAGGAACAGAATATGAGGTTAACCCTAAACGGTCATGGGCAGTAACTAAGGATACATTTCAAGAGTATTATGACGCTGGTGGTATCGGTTTTCCAGAAGATTACGACTTTATGTCTGGGAGCAGACCATTCAGAAGAATATTTAAAGATGAAGATGACTCAAATAGTAAGCCGTCCTATGTTAGTAGTGATTTTTTATTGAAAAATTTTATGTCGACACTATTAAAAGACGCAAAAAATCAAAAAGGCAATGACCAGATTGATAATTTATTTAGTAGAGATGATTTTGACTATGCGAAACCAGAAGAACTAATTAAAGCAATCATTGAAGTTACCACTGATGAAAAAGATATTGTTCTCGATTTCTTTATGGGATCTGCTACTACTCAAGCTGTAGCTCATAAGATGAACCGTCGATACATTGGTATTGAACAGATGGATTATATCAATACGGTATCGGTTCCGCGCCTCCAAAAGGTTATTGAAGGTGAACAAGGTGGTATATCTAAAAATGTCGATTGGCAAGGTGGGGGAAGTTTTGTTTATGCCGAATTGATGGAGAAAAACACGGGTTATCTAAAAGATGTCTTATATGCTGAATCAACGGATTGCTTGAGAGAAGTATTTAATTTAATGCTTGAATATGCTGATTTTGATTTTCGAGTCGATTTAGAAGAAGTCAAAGACAGTGTATGGCGATTACCATTAGAGGATCAAAAACGAGTATTAGTAAAAATAATCGATAAAAATCAATTGTACTATAATTACTCTGAAATTGATGATGAGAATGTACGCGATTTAATCTCTGATTCAGATTATGCCTTCAATAAGAGCTTCTATGATAACACAGGTGATGAATATGAGTAAAAAGAAAAGCAAATATACTTTACCGCTAGTTGAAGAATTAAAGAAAGTGAAAGACGATTTATTCGATAGTGAATTTGATTGGGAAATGCCGGATTATTTATCAACTAATTTGATTCATACTTTACGCTATTATCAAGAAGAAGCCTTATGGTCGTTTCATTTAACGCAAACTTCCGATACTTTCAGACATCGAAATATTAACCATGTGCTCTTTCATATGGCCACAGGGTCTGGGAAAACGGATTTGATGGCTGGATTAATCTTATATCTTTACGAAGAACATGATTATCAAAATTTCTTGTTTACAGTGAATACCAAGAGTGTTTTAAATAAGACAGTAGAGAACTTGATCGATCAATCCTCTTCCAAGTACTTATATCAACAAGATATTGAAATTAATCATGAACGTATTTTTATCGAACAAGTCGATGTCTTTCCGAAGTATCCTTCTGAGAACACTATCTATATCAAATTAGGAACCATTCAATCCATTGCTTCTGATTTATATACGCAAAAAGAGAATGCGATGGGAGCTTCTGCTTATGCGGAAAATAAACTAGTAGTTTTAGGCGATGAAGCCCATCATTATTCGGCTTCCACCAAATCTGAAAAAGAAACCGAGCGATCCTGGGAAAATGCAATCAATACAATACTATCAGCAAGAAATGACAACTTACTGTTGGAGTTTACAGCTACCATTGACTTAGAAAACAAGAATATATATGAGAAGTATAAAGATAAAGTCCTTTACCAGTATGCACTAGACCGTTATATTATCGATAAATATTCTAAAAACATCAAAAGAATCCAATCGAATAATTCAGATCAGGATAACATGCTTAATGTTATATTACTGAGTGAATTTCGAAGACGATTGGCTCGAGAGCGTTTTGACACGTATATTAAACCGGTCATTTTGTTCAAGTCACAACGCATTGATGATTCCAACGAAGCAGAAGAACGATTCCATGGATTGGTCGATGATTTAAGTGTAGATATGGTTAAAAATTTCATCAACCGCCAACGACAACTTGATACACTTGAAGAAAGCGAAACCTTAGAATTGGCCTACACCTACTATGAAAAGAATGAAGACCGCTTGGCCACCATCATTCAAGATATGAAGCGTGAGTTTAACCCTAGCCGCATTATTAATGCGAACGATAGTGCACAGTCAGGAATTCTAGAAAAGGGACAGTATGAGGCGTTAAACAGCTTAGAAAGCCCAAATAACCTCTACCGAGTCATCTTTGCGGTGGCAAAATTGACGGAAGGTTGGGATGTGCTAAACCTTTACGATATTGTGCGTATCAGCGATGCACCAAAGACGTCTGGAACAAAAAGCCAAACGAACTCCGAAGCGCAATTAATTGGTCGAGGGGCGAGATATAATCCATTCAAGTTAGAAGGAGAAAGAAGCTACCAACGTCGATTTGAAGACGATAGTATCCCGAACTTACTATTAGAAACTTTACACTACCATACAATCAATGAGCCACAGTACTTGAAGAATCTAGTGAAATCATTAGATGACATGAATTTACCTACAGGAGTCGATGAGAAGAATTCTTTACTGGACGTTAAGTTGAAGCCGTCGTTCAAGAGAAAAACAACATATAAAAAAGGTAAAATTTACTATAATGATGTCGTAGATGTACCTGAGAGTTACTATGACGGGCTGGATAAATATGGAATAGACAACCAAAGTGATATTGTCATCCCTTGGTTAAAGGCGACGCGTGAACTGTCTTATAAAGCGGGTTTCCGAGTAGACGAAGGAGAAGGGATGCATAATATCCCAGTGATCTATGACAAGAGGTATTTAACAAAAGCATTTGCGCGGAATAAATTCTATCATTTTGAAAATTTGAAAGAATTTTTACCGCAATTGAATTCAATGGGTGAATTCACAAGTGATAACTGGTTAAATTTAAAAAACAGGACGTTATACGCAAGAGTACCTTTAAAACTCACACGCAAAGATCTTGATCCATTTGAAAAACTAAGTATTATCGAAGTTTATTTAGATGAAATCGAACAGAAAATAAAAAATGGCTACCAAAAACAAAGAGGAACATCTCGTTTTATTGGCTATCCAATCAAGGATTATATTATCAATTATCGTAAACGAGTCCCTAATTATGACACGGCTGATTATCATGCACCTCAGTTTGTTGAACGTTATGAAATTAAAGATGACTTCTTTGTATATGATCATGCAATTGTGAACAGAACTGAGAAACAACTCATTGATCGAATAAGAGAACGTATACCTGAGTTAGAAGAGAAGTATGATGATGTTTACCTTATTCGCATGGACGAAAATATGCATAGAGAATCTGCAAAAGACAACAAATTAAAATTGCATCAGTTTGAGAAAAATCCTGCTGCAACCAACTACAGTGGTTTCCAGCCTGATTTCATTTTACTGATTGATGATTCAGACTATTATATTCAGATTTTTATTGAACCAAAAGCAGAAGGTCGCTATCAATCTGAGAAGTGGAAAGAGGACATTTTGAAGTTTATTAACAATAATCAAGCAAAGTTAATTATTGATGATGAAATAGACAACGTCCAAATTAAAGGACTCAAATTCTACTTCATGAATGATACAAATGGAACCATAAAGCAATTAGGAGAAATGACATTAGGACATGAGTTCAAGGGATTATCTATAGAAGATATTTAAAGAAAAAAGGAGAACATTATATGGAATGGTGGCAAACATTACTTATATCTAGTGTACCTGCTATTATAACTGGTTTAGTATCATATTACTCTGCAATGAGTAAAGCTAAATCAGAAATAGAAAAAACAAATATTGAATACAAAAAAGAGATTGATTCAATTCAAGAAAACTCAAAATCTGAAAGAGAAAGATTGCAGTTAGAGTTTGAATTGAGAGTAAAAGAAATGGAAGCTCAAAGTCAAAATGAATTAGTTTCTGACTTTTTTAAATCGGATAGTAATATGTTTTCAGGCTTGTCAGAAAAGATTGAGGAGTTAGAAGAAGTATCAGATAAATTAGAACAACTAAAGAGAAAAGGTTTTAATTAAGATCTATCACGGGAACATATATATGAAAAAATATGGGGATATGATTCTGAAGGGGATTCTACTGTAGTAGTGGAGCATATCAAAAAAAGAAGAGAAAATTTTCAGCTGTTCCTTCTTCAGCTGAATATATTTCTACAGTCTGGGAGATTGGATACAAATGGAATAAATTATGAGAAATGAGAACCCCGTATAATACTACTTATTGCTTTTAAAGATAGTTTAGACAGACAGGCAGTATATTGGCGGGTTCTATTTTTTTATAGATTCCGCTCTTTACAATAGGTGAGCACTGTTTAGTAAAAAAACAGGTAGTATCAAGATATAGATAAGGTATAATTATATAGTGTTAATCAAAAAGGAGGACTCAAAATGAGATTATTTAGAGGGCTTTTTAGAGGTAAAAAGAAAGGAAAGCAAGCTGATAAGCAAGAAAAAACTCTGAATGAAAAAGAAGTAGTAGCAAATACACATAATAACTCATTTGAAAATGTGAAAAATGATAATAAAAATAAAGGTTTATCTTTAAATATTTTATCTGAAGCATTTGATGAAAATGAAAACTATGATATTTCTATTACTTCCTCGCCTGTGGGCACTTCAACGGGTAGTGTGGCTACAGACTTTTACGTATATGAATGGTTTCTCAAAGATACTAAAGAAATATTTTATGTTGGAAAAGGGCGTGGCAATCGTTACAAAGAGTTTCACGAACGAGCTTACGAAGCTGAAAAAATTCGAAAAATGTATGATGCCTCCTCTCGCTTTATTGGAACAGGGCTTACAGAAGAACAAGCAATAGACTTAGAGAGTAAAGAGATGACCCGTATATTAAATGAAACAAACTATAGACTGACAAACCGTATTATACCGTTCCTCACTAAACGAGATAATGGATATGACCGTAGTACTCAAACGCCTGAGTTACGATTTGAAACTGCTCCCTATTTCTATGCAAGTGAGATAGAAGAACATTATTTTGGAATGAAACCACGAGCATTTGATCAAGTAAAGGTCGAGGATTTAAAAGTAGTCGTTTTTATCACTAGGAATATGAGAGATGAAATTAATGTCATTTATGGCAGGAAAGTGGACGATTACCAAAACATAACAAGGGAATTGTTAGCCATCAATGGCAGTAAAATACTTAAGAGTAAATTTGCAAAATCAGTTACTGCATGGATCTATATCGGTGATGATTATGTTACCAATTACGAGAAAGATCAAGAACAGGCGATTGAGAAACTTGGGCGAAACATACAAACTTATCATTTAATTGATGTATGGAAATTTTTAAAAGAAAAACATAGTACGGTTGAAATAGCTCCAAAGCAAGAAACAAAGATTAACCCTATTCATAATCGAGCTCCAATTGCAGATATTAAAAACATCAACAATTGGGAAAAGGGATTTGCCGAAGGATTTTCTTGCTGGGAAGAGGGTGAAAAAGAACGAAAATCCGGTGATGTTGAGAGGGCTATCAATTTGTTTGATAGAGCACGCTATAATGGCTATAATGCTCCTGCTTTATATAGATCATATGCTATGGCGTACCGGAAGCTCAAAGACTATGACAATGAGATTGCTATGATTGATGAAGGAATTGAACGGGAAAACAACGATAACAATACTACCATTAGAGAGTTAAAAGAACGTCGAGTAAAAGCACTCACATTAAAACAAAAGCAAGACAATTTACTGTATTAAGTGAACTTTACAAGCTATATTTTCTGAGTCCCTTCTTAAAATCTTTTATCGGCTGGTTCTATATAAAAAGGAGATAAGTATGACTGAAGTGATAAACCTAGAGATAAGTTTTCTCGTACAAGGGTTATTTCCCATGGAAGTATTTACGATTCATAATTTTGAACTGCAAACTATTGAAATAAACGAAGTTCTATTCGAGGGCATATTAAAAGATAATCCTTTATATGTACCACAGCATTTAATGAACGCAACTTTTCAGGAAGAAAGAGCAAAAAACAGTCATTTTTTAAGTTTAATAAATAGCAATTATACTCTTGAAATAGATTATAATCAGGATCAATTAGATAAAGAACAAGTAAATAAGTATGTTCAAGAAAAATTAGAAAAACTTAGAGATCGTTTGGAAAGAGAATTAAAGCTTGTTACTAATATAGATATTGCACTACCGGTAGCGTTTGCCAAAACAAGCAATACAGAAGAATTTGGCTCCATTTTGGTTGGTTTAATTAGCGAATACAATTCTAGTATGAGAGTTTCTCAATATACTGAAAAATTAAAAGATTTACTGAGGCGCCGTCTTAACCGTGGAATATCAATCGATAGTTTGGACGAGCTAGGGGGCAAAAATTCACGTTTTGAGAGAGCGTTAGAATTTTATTTCAGCTCTTTTGTTACCTCTAACAAGAGCATAAGTTTCACACTCTTATTTTCTTCTTTGGAAGCTCTTTTTAACTTAACGGGTAAGAGAGTAACTCACTCTATCGCAAGCGCCAGAAT
>JBHWQC010000191.1:0-11095 GCA_043425375.1 Atopostipes sp. | reverse complement strand
CAAATCTTAAGTTCACGCATTGGACCGACGATTTTATTAGGCTTACAGGGTATACTAGCCGGTGCTTTCTTTGGTATTTTACTGGGAGTTACGGCTGCTAGATATCGAACCACTTGGGTAGATAATTCGGCTACTTTCCTTGCCATTATCGGACGCTCGGTACCAAACTTTGTGTTTGCTGTGTTGTTGCAGCAGTTTTTTGCGGTAAATGTGCAGTGGTTTCCGATTATATGGAATAATACCTTACGCTCGAGTGTGCTGCCGACAATCGCTTTGGCCATTGCCCCTTTAGCCGATACTTCACGGTTTGTTCGAACGGAGATGGTGGATGTGTTGAACTCGGATTATATTGAGTTGGCGCGTGCAAAAGGTTTAGCGCGTAATCAGATCGCTTTTAAACATGGACTGCGCAATGCTTTAATCCCAATTGTTACCATTTTAGGCCCTTTAGCGGCCTCTTTAATGACGGGTTCAATGGTCATTGAGAATATTTACGCCATCCCCGGAGTGGGCGAGTTATTTGTGAAATCCATTTTAACCAATGATTACCAAATTATTATGGCCGTTACTATTTTCTATTCGGCCTTGCTGTGCGGTATTTTACTGTTAGTCGATATCTTATACGGAATCATTGATCCACGCATTCGTGTAGATGAAGGAGGAGGGAACAAGGGATGATGAATGAAGAAAAGGCCGTGCACAATGTAGCAGCTGAAAAATTTAAACCGGTTGCTCGTAAAGACACCGAAATCATTGAAAAAATAGCTGCTCCCTCTTTAACGTATGCGCAGGATTCTTGGCGGCGGTTAAAACAAAATAGAGTGGCGATGATCTCACTCATTCTCCTCCTACTTATCGCAATCGTGGCTATTTTTGCTCCTTTTTTCGCGCCTTATCATTATGCAGAACAGCGACCAAGTTTTGCTAATCTACCCCCTAAAATTCCCGGGCTAGAAGATATCCGCCTATTTAATGGGATGGGGAATGTGGGTGGAAATATGGTGGATCGCTATGCAGCCGCTAATGTTCCAAACGATCAGTATTTCTATTTAGGTACCGATGCTTTAGGGAGAGATTTGCTTTCAAGAATTATCTACGGGACTCGCATATCCATCTTTATCGGTATCTGCGCCGCGTTGTTTAATCTGTTTCTAGGGGTGCCTTACGGGCTCATCTCTGGCTGGATGGGCGGAAGAGTAGATAATCTCATGATGCGCTTTTTAGAAATTCTTTCCGGGGTTCCAAACTTAGTAGTAGTTATTTTATTACTGCTAGTATTAGAACCAGGTTTAACTTCTATCATTATTGCTTTAGGATTAACGGAATGGATCGCCATGGCCAGGGTGGTACGTGCCCAAACTTTACGCTTAAAAAGTCAAGAATATGTCCTGGCTGCTCGAAGTTTAGGCGAGGCTTCCATTAAGATTGCGGGCAAGCATTTGATTCCAAACATGGCAGGAACGATTATTATTCAAACGATTTATTCCATTCCTTCCGCCATCTTTTTTGAAGCGTTCTTAAGCTTTATTGGTTTAGGAGTGCCAGCGCCTTACGCATCATTGGGCACGCTGATTAATGATGGGTATTCAACCTTTCAATTTTTACCCCATTTGATGTGGTATCCAGCAGCAATGATTAGTCTGATATTGATCACATTTAATATGTTCGCCAATGGGCTGCGTGATGCGCTAGACCCTCGAACAGTGGATTAGAGGTGAAGAGATGACTGAGAATATTTTAGAAGTAAAGGATTTAAATATTAGCTTCAATACCTTCGCAGGCAAGGTGCAAGCGGTTCGAGGGGTCAACTTTGATTTGAAACGAGGCGAAACCCTGGCTATCGTTGGGGAGTCGGGCTCAGGCAAATCAGTCACTGTCCGGGCGATTATGCAGCTTCTGGCCAACAATACCAATTATGAACAGGGAGAAATACGTTTTAACGGAGAGGATTTGCTGGAACAATCAGACAGAGAGATGCAAAGAATCCGTGGCCAAGAGATTGCCATGATTTTTCAAGACCCGATGACCTCATTGAATCCGGTAATGAAAATAGGGGATCAGATCGCTGAACCCATTCAAGTGCACCAAAAAAAATCGAAAAAAGAAGCGAATGCGATGGCGATTGACCTCTTAAAGATGGTAGGTATTCAAAATCCTGAACTGAGAATAAAGCAATACCCTTTTCAATTCTCCGGCGGTCAGCGTCAACGAATTGTGATTGCGATTGCTCTGGCTTGCCAGCCGAGTATTTTAATTGCGGATGAACCCACAACCGCTTTGGATGTAACGATTCAAGCCCAAATATTGGAGCTCTTTAAAAAGATTCAAAAGGAGTCGGAGACATCGATTATTTTTATCACGCATGATTTAGGTGTGGTTGCGAATGTGGCTGACAGAGTAGCGGTGATGTATGCAGGTAAAATAGTAGAGATAGGAAATGTCCACGATGTCTTTTATAATCCGCGTCATCCCTATACATGGGGGTTAATCGCTTCGATGCCGACCACAAAAACAGGCGAGAAATTTAAAGCAATCCCCGGTTCCCCTCCCGATCTGCTGGAACCGCCCCAAGGGGATGCCTTTGCCAGCCGGAGTGAATATGCGATGGCGATTGATTATGAAAAAGAGCCGCCCCTGTTTCGTGTGTCAGAAGAACACTACGCTGCTACTTGGTTAGAACATCCTGATGCGCCGGCAGTCACTCCCCCAGAAGTAATCCAAGATCGGTATAAGATCTATCGAGATTTACAAAGAGGGATTGAACCAGCAGGCATCCGATTTGATATTGAACCTTCATCTGAGAATAAAGAGTTAACACATCAAGAAGTCGATGAAGCAAGAGAATTTCAAAAGACCCCAGACGCCTTAAAAAAGGAGGAATCAATCCGTGAATGAAACAGCTAAAAGTATCCTAACAGTCCGCAATTTATTTCAAATTTTCAACAGAGGCCAAGTAAATGAAGTCCGTGCGATTGATGATGTCTCCTTTGATATTTTACAAGGCGAGACGCTTGGGCTGGTCGGTGAATCAGGTTCTGGAAAAACGACGATTGGCAGAGCCATTAGCCGTTTATACACACCGACGAGCGGTGAAATCATTTATAAGGGGCAAGATATTTCAAGCCTCCAGCAAAGAAAAGAGTTACTGGCTTTTAGAAAAGACGTTCAAATGATTTTTCAAGATCCCTATGCATCTTTAAATCCGCGAATGAAAGTGATGGATATTATTGCGGAAGGGATAACTGTCCACGGACTCGCAAAAAATAAAAAAGAAAAAGAAGCGCGTGTCTACGAGCTGTTAGAAATGGTCGGGTTGAATCAAGACCATAGCTCACGCTATCCCCATGAATTTTCAGGCGGGCAGCGGCAACGAGTGGGCATCGCAAGGGCACTAGCTGTAGAGCCGAAACTGATTATTGCGGATGAGCCGATCTCCGCATTAGATGTTTCGGTGCAAGCACAAATTGTCAATTTGCTGATCGATTTGCAAGAAAAGCTGGGCTTGACCTATCTATTTATCGCCCACGATTTATCGATGGTGAAGTACATCAGCGATCGAATCGCAGTGATGTATTCCGGTAAAATCGTAGAACTAGCGGAGAAAGATGAATTATATTACCATGCGCTTCATCCATATACCAAAAGTCTCTTGTCGGCGATTCCTTATCCAGATCCCATTTATGAGAAAAAACGGCAGCGTATTACGTTTCAGCCCAAAGAATTAACGGGCACAGAAGCCCTTCGGGAAATAAACCCTGGGCATGTTGTGTATTGCAAAGAAGAAGAAATTCTTGGCTTACAAGAAGAAAGACTAGAAACCTTCTCGAAAAAGACTAGAAAATAATAGGCTTTAAATGGAATGTATGATAAGATGTAATTGTTAAATAAATCACAAGTATGACAGGAATCTGTTTGTGTTATTTAGCTCCTTAATGCTACAGCCCCTAGTCGAGAAACTAGGGGCTGTTGCTATTTATGGGAGCTCTCTTTATTTGTTTTTGGTTAAATATTCAATCAAGACATAGCGAATTTGTTCATAGGTAATGTCTTCCGCTACCTTTTCTTTGATTGGTTTTAAAGTTTCCGTACCTAGTTTACCAAAGGCTTCTGTGATGGCTCTTTTTTGTCTGTGCGGGACATCCGCTTCGAAATCTTCTAAAATGCCTTCTTCTGCTGCCTGCACTAAATGATTAAGAATCGTTGATTCCGACAACCCTCTTTCAATCGCAATTTCGTAAGGCGTGAGGCCTTCTTCGGCATATTTTGCACTCTCTACATGGCTGTCGAGTGCAGAAGCAGAATTGTTTGCCTGAGGACTGGCGGGCAGTACACGATCAATTATTGGTTTGTGTTCACTGGAAGCAGCGTATTCTTGAATCACAGGTAAAAAGTGGCCGGCGTATTTATCTGCTTTGACAGCTCCGACACCTTCTACCAAAAGAAATTCTTCTACATTTTTAGGCAGCTTACTTGCCATATCCTCTAATGACTTATTGGAAAAAATCACATAGGCGGGCACTTGTTCAGCTTGTGCCAGTTCTAGTCGCACCGCCCTTAAAGCATCGTATAAATCCTGATTGACATGAGGTGAAAGCTGGCGGGTTTGTGTGGCAGAACTTTTTTTGTAAGAACGCTCTTTAACGGTTAAAGTGGTTTCTCCCAATAACAGACTCTTCGCTTGGGAAGTGGGATACAGTCCCCGATACTCCGTCACTCCCACATAACGATGGGCGACTAATGCAGAGATTATATCGCGGATTTGTTGAATGGAGTAGTCCTTCATAAGACCATGCGTACTTAAGGCATCAAATTTATTTTCGAGAATCTGTTGTTTTTGACTTCCCCGCAGCACATCCACAACCATCGTCATGCCATAATTCAGTTTCATGCGCACCATGCACGAGAGAATCATTTGTGCTTCTTTGGTGACATCCACCATGTTCACTTCACCCAAGCAGCTCGAACAATTCCCGCAATCTTCACTCACCGTTTCCCCAAAATAATCTAAGAGGTAACACCTTAAACAACCGGTAAAGTTTGCGTATTGAATGATGGTTTCTAAACGTTCCCCCGCCAGTTCATCCGAACTCTGTGCAATTAAATACTTATTTGTCATGATGTCTTGTGAATGGTAAAGGAGAATCGCTTCTGCCTCTAAAGAATCGCGACCCGCACGGCCGGCTTCTTGATAATAGCTTTCTAAATCTTTAGGCAAGTTGTAATGAATCACTTTGCGTACATCTGTCTTATCAATCCCCATACCAAAGGCATTGGTTGCGATCACGAGATTGGTTTGGTCATTAATAAAATCATTCTGCGCTTGTTTTCTTTCTTCTTGCGCCATTCCTGCATGATATTTGCTTGCCTTATAGCCTTGCCTTTGCAGCTCTTCATGTAATTTATCGACTTGTTTACGGGTGCTGGCATAGATAATCATCGCTTCTTCATGATTAACTAACTGAAGCAGAGTGTTCTTTCGATTACTCGGCTCCAGCACGGTGAATTTAATATTGGGCCGGTCAAACGAATTAATAAATACCTCTGGATTGTTTAAATCCAGTTGTTTGACAATATCTTTTTGAACCAGTTCAGTGGCAGTAGCCGTAAAACTTGCTACGACTGGTCGTTTTGGCAGTTGATTGATAAACTGATTGATATTTCGGTAACTCGGCCGGAAATCAAAGCCCCATTGAGAAACACAGTGGGCTTCATCAATCGCCACCAAAGAAATTTCTTGCTGGCTGATGAAGGAAGTAAAACTGGCGCTATCCAGTCGTTCAGGGGCCACGTACAATAATTTTAACTGTCCTTGTCTTAATTGCCTCATAATTTCTTGAAATTCCTGATCAGAAATCGTGGAATTTAAATAAGCAGCTGGAATGCCCAGTTGGGTGAGTGTATCTACTTGGTCTTTCATTAAAGAAATTAAGGGAGAAATAACCACTGTGAGTCCGGGGGAGACTAAAGCAGATAATTGGTAGCAAATGGACTTCCCGCCCCCTGTAGGTAAAACCCCTAAAGTATCTCGCCCGGCTAAAATCGTTTCAATGATTTCTTTTTGGCCGGGACGAAAATTGGAATAGCCGAAATATTGTTGTAATGCAGCTTCTAACTTCACTAAACGTGCTCCTTTATACTGACAAATGTCTGAAAAAATAAATAAGTCCATCTTATAGTATGACACATATAAGAGGACTTTGAAATATCGTAAAGAAAAAATTTCACCGATTGATTATTTGGTTTGAACAGCTGAGGTTTTGGTCGCTGAGAAAATAATGGCGGCTCCAATAATGGTCACGATGACGCCAATGAATAAAGTTTCAGAGACACCGATGGCATCGAGTAAAAGACCGCCTAAAAAATTTCCAGCGATGCTGCTCAACGCAATGGCACTTGTAAATAAGGATTGGCCTTTCACTAAGTCGTTTTCGTCAACCACTGAATAGACATAACTAACACCAGCGGGAATCATAAGAGCAAAAGCACCGATTTGAACCGTTTGGGCGAGATAAATCATCAACATATTTGTTGCTAGGTAAGTAATGAGATGTTTGACGACAAAAAAGACGGCTGAAATTTTAAGCAGGGTGCTTGCCGAATGTCTCTTTTCAATCTGTTTATAGTTCAGCATAGCGGGCAGCTCTAAAATGGCCCCTAAAAAGATCGCATTGCCCATGGTAGCACTGTTGCCGCCGATAGGAAGAAGAATTTGAATAAAAAAGTTATTGATCATGATATGCATAAACATTAAAAAGCCAACACCCACAACCACGAGTAATAGGCGTTTATGCTGACGGATAAAAACAATGAATGATTGTTTCGACTCATTGCTTAACTCAGCTGATTGGGTGGGGTCAGCGACTACTTCCTGCGGGTGGCGAAATGAGCGGATAGCGATGAAAAGAAACAGGGCGAATAGTATATAAAAGAAGGGAATAATTTCCGGGCTGGTTCGGTTCACAATGTTTCCAACCAGCATGGTGGTTAAAGCAAAGGCTAACGATCCGATTCCACGGCCAAAACCATAATTGATTTGCACACCAAACTTCTCAAAGATAAAAGCTAAAGCATTAATGAATGTTTCAGAAGCTTGGGCCAGAGAAAAAATGAGTATAATAAAGAAGAGAAGCCAAACACTCTCAGAAAAAAACATTAGAAATAGCGAACCGATGAAAATAATCATGACATTCAGCGACAGCGCATCTTGAAGACGATATGCAGGCCGTTTATCTAAAAAATTTGCGATGGCTGTCTGCAGCAGAATCGCTAAGATGCCAGTGACGGACAAAACGGTCCCGATGGTCGAATTCGCATAGCCCTTGTCCAGTAAAAAAACGGATACAAAAGAAAACATAGAGGCAAACATTGCGAAGTAAAAGAGTGTATTCAGGTTGTATAAGAAATTAAATTTTTTATTCATAAAGTACCCTTCCGTCAGTAAAAGAATTTGTATTCTTATATTACCGTATTGTTTAGGTGATTGACAGGTTATATGAACAATAATAGAGGTCCCAAATCGGAATAGTTCTCTTGATTTCAAGCAAAAAATGCGGTAAACTTTATATAGTTCGAATTAAAGGTATCAAGTTTTAAAAAAAAGAGGTGCTCATTATGGCAGAACAGTCAGTCGATATGATTTATACCGCTTTAAACCAAACGATGGAAGTGATGCAAAGCCGCATAAAAAAAGAAATCACTCCCTTTGGTTTAAATTGCAATGAATATGAAATCCTTAAATACATTTACCATAATGGGGATCAACCCATTCAAAAAATTGGCGAAGAAATTATGGTGACAAGTGGCAGTATGACGTATTTAATTGATAAATTGGAAAAGAACGGCCATCTTGTGCGTAAGCCTTGTACGAGTGATGGGAGAGTTATGTATGGTTCTTTGAGTGACAAAGGAAGAGTATTGATGGATGAAGTCATGCCGAAATGTTCAAATGTTATAAACAATATAATAGAAGATTTTGACGCACATGAAATTGAACAGACGATTCAGATGTTGGACAAGATGAAAAATAAAGCAGTATTAAACTAAAAAACGCTAAAACAATTGTCTGGAAAAATTGTTTTAGCGTTTTTTTATGGGCAATAGAGTAAACAACTTACAAATTCAACAAATTAAGTCACTTTATCTTTTTGCAACTACAAATCTACAAAAAGTAGGTGCAAAATAAATTTGCGACTAAAAATTTGTAAAAAGTAGTTGCAAAATAAATCTGCAACTAAAAAATACAAAAAAGCTATTATTCTATAATATTAATTTCTTCTGTTCTTTCCTTAATTGGTGAATCCTCAGCAGGAACCCCTATAGGCAACACTGTCCATAAAATATGGCTGGCTGGTATATCCATCTTATCTAAAACTGCTCGCACGTTTCTTTCATCGCTCATATTGCGAATTTGGTCCGTCCATGTCGTTCCGTATCCTAGGGCCGATGCCGCTAAGTAAGCATTCTGAACGGCCAAACCTGTTTCGATTTCACTATAAGTGTAGCCTCGTCTTGATGAAATTAGTAAAAGCGCATCTGGCTGGTAGAAATCATAGCCTGGCTGTCCAATGGCTTGACCAAGCGCAGAAGCGAATTCTTGAATTAATGGTTTATTTTGGACAATCGTAAATTTACGACTTTGTAAGTTGACGGACGTCGGTGTCGCTCTGGCTGCTTTCGCAATTTCCAGTAGGTCTTCATAAGGGATCTTCTCGTCTGTAAATTGTTTAATGCTGCGTCTGCTGTATAGGATTTTGAAGAACTGTTCATTTTTCAAATGCTTTCACCTCTGACTCATCTTATATAACCTCTCGCATTTCTTCAAGGGTTTCACTATTAGTAGAGAAAGAATAAAGCGATTGGAATAAAGAGGGCAGGGATAAAATTCATCACTTTAATCTCCGTGATTTCTAAAATATTTAAGCCCAAGACAAAAATCAGAATGGAGCCGACCGCACTCATATCTAAAATCATGGCCTCCGTTAAGAAAGCATTTAAACCGCTGGCAAAAAGAACAATGAGTGCTTCATAAATAAAAACCACAAAGCCCGAAAGCAGAACACCAAGACCCAAACTAGACGCTAAGACAATACTTGTAATGCCATCCATGACGGCATTCGTATAAAGAATGGTATGGTCTCCCGTTAAACCGCTCTCCATCGGTCCAATAATGGATAAGGGCCCTACTGTCATCATCAAGGCCCCCGTCACAAAACCGACTGCTAATTTTGATGAATTTTGATCGGTTTGCAGTTTAGCTGCGAAGGAATTGGCTAAGTGATTGACGTTTTTATCTAAATTCAATAATTCACCAATGATTCCTCCAAGCACCATAGATAAGATAATAAAAATGGTATTTTCAACGGAGAACATACCAGTAATCCCAATAAAAATGGCACTTAACGCGATAGCTTTCATAATCGTTTCTTCAATACGTTTAGGAATTCCTTTTTGAATCAATAAACCAATCGCACCGCCAAGGAATATAGCGAGTGTATCTACAATAACACCAAAAAACATTTAAACTCTCCTTTGTCAAAAAGTCGCGTGCTCTATTATAGAGAGGTTTTAAGAAAGATGCAATTTTTCTTTTTTATTGAAATGAAGAATGTAATGTATACTAAGAATAGAAAGAGATTATAAAGGAGAGGGAATGTAGATGAGTATTCAAGAACAATTGCTAGGTACCAGTTGGGAACTTGTCCGTTACCAGTCAGAAGATAAAGAAGGGAATATTCTGTATCCGCTGGGTGAGGATGCCAAAGGGGTCATTATTTTCACAGCGGATAATCAGTTGTCGGTGCACATTACAGCCGCAGATAGAGTGAATAAAATCAGCCTAGAAAAGTTAGACAGCTATAATACTGAAGCTGAAAAAGAAATGGCTCGAATCGGTTATCATGGCTATTCTGGTCCTTTTAATTTAGATGAAAAAGAGAGTGTTTTAACGACTCATGTCAAAATAAGTGTGCTTTCTGAGTATATCGGATCGGATCAAAATCGGAAAGCAAAAATTGAGGGCGATAAATTATATCTGTCTAATGTGCAGCATCCGGAACGTAAACTGGTTTGGAAAAAAATAATAAAAAATTAAATCAAAAGAAAAGGACAAGATGCAAATAATGCGCTTGTCCTTTTTTGCAGAATCCATTAGAAGGCTTCTTCAACCTCCTTTTGAATGCTTTGAATCTCCTCTTTATCAATATCGGCAGGCAAACCTGTCTCAACCGTACTTTTGAGGTTCTTCATTTGGATGTACCAGCCGGTGAAGTCTGGGACAAGTGCATTGAAATTCAAAGGCAAGGTTTCCGTTAAGGTTAATTTCGTTCCTTTACCTGTTTCTTCTAAATGAAAGTCAACTTTGCCAGCTGCCCATTCAAACGCAATATGTTCATTTGTTGCATAGTCCAAAAGTGCCATTTTCTCAAAAGTGTCGTTCCCTAAATCAAAGACAACGGCTTTTACATCTTTCTCATCCTCAATGGCTAATTGAGGAAACCAGTTTGAAATGCCTTCCCTAGTCGCCAGATAATGAAAGACCTCTTTTTTATCCGCTTGAACCAGAGTAGTTAACACTTGTTTTGCTTGAATGGAATCCTTCGAATACGTTCTTTCAATCATGTTGAGTCTCCCTTATGAAAAATATACTTATAGTTTAACGCAAAAAGTGGACGGAGTGAGATTTAATTTCGGCGATTTTAACAATAATTATCCGAACGAAATGTTGTATGCTGTTTGTGTTAAGATGAAAAAGTAAAATTACGGAAGGGGAGTCACTAAAATGAACATTGTAACGGCTCAGGAAGTTTATGATTTTTGGTTCAATGAAGGAAACGAGGACAAATGGTTTGAAACAAGTGAAGCCTTCGATCAAGAAATTCACACACGCTTTCATGAAACTTGGGATGCGGCTAAGCAAGGGTTGCTTTTTGAATGGCGTGAAACTTTCGAAGGGCGTTTAGCTGAGATTATTGTACTTGACCAGTTTTCTAGAAATTTAAACCGCGGGCATGCTTTAAGTTACACTCAAGACCCGATGGCTTTAGTGCTGTCTCAAGAAGCTATTCAGCATCCTGAATTTGAAAAACAGCCGCTAAAT
>JBHWQC010000190.1:0-9931 GCA_043425375.1 Atopostipes sp. | reverse complement strand
GGAGTCTTTTAGAAAACTCAGAAATAGTTTTATAGTGAGTTGTTTACAACAAAACTTGAATTACATCGTGATTAAAAATTATCTCGGGATTAAAAACGTCAAAGCGATTGAACGCTATGAAAAAATGAACTTCCATCGTCTGAGGGAGGTTACAGAGCTCCTTGACGAAATTCGTGACGGATTCCCCATTGAAAAGACGGTCAAACGCATGTCCGATAACATCGAATTCTTGGAAAATTTTATCGGTTCAAAAGAAGAAATTACGAAGAAAGCACAAATAAATTAATTATTTAGCTAAAACGCTCGCAATACCTTTTGATGTGTAGTATAGTTTGGCCAAATAAATTGAATAGAAAAAGTTCAAGGTTACTTTGCTTTGCACAAAACCTATGTCGGTGAGCTTCCCACGATCAGCCATCGGACTATCGCATAACGAATTATGCTGCTAGGCCTTGAAAGATACTGCTGAACAAGCGATATAGGCTATGTTTTTCCAGCCCGTGGAACGGCTGGTGAAACGGAGACGCGATGACGGCTTTAAACAGAGCGACCAAATGAGATGCAAACGTGTTAAAAAGCAAACGGTAGAAAAATATTTTTAGTAATATTTTTAATCTTTAATTGTTTTTATACCGTTTGGTACAAAACTTTCAAAAGTAGACACCCAAAAGAGCACGAAACAGTCCAAAATGAGCTATTTTGTTGGGTGATGTAAACTTTCTTTCTTTTTTTATCTTTTGGTTTACATAATATATATTATACTGAGTTACATATCGAATTAAAGGAAATTTTCATTTGTCTAATATTCTCCTTTTTACTCTTTTCACCTCTCTTCTGTCATAAATATATGTGATTTTGGTCTATAAATTGATTCAGTTGCTCAACTTTTTCTTCACTGGTTATTAATTCGTTGTTTAACAACTTATTTGTTTCCTCTTCAGTCATATTTAATTCGGCAGCTAACTCTTTGTTCGTTAATCCTTTGTTTACAGAAATAATTTCTATTTTAGATGTTGCAATGATTGTTTCCAACTCATCATCTGTTATACTGCTTTGTTCATCACCACTTAAATTTAGAAACTCTTTGATTTGTTCAAGCCCCATAAACTTACCTAAACCTTTCACCATTGTTTTGATCTGTCTAGTAATATAATCATTTTCTTCAAACACTAAAATACCCCCTCTACTCATTTATTCCATACATTTAACGAGCAATCTGAGCCGATTTCAATAGCCTTCATGCAGACTTACCCGCCTAATCTTCTCAGAATGCTCGCTATAAACATAGATAATTGACTATTTTAAGAACTCTTGAGCCTTTGCGGCGAATTTGTCCGTGTGATTGACATACGACATATGATCTTCATTTTCTACAATATACAACTTGCCTTTAGGAATTCGCTTTGCAATTTCAATATAGTTTTCTGCAGCCATGACATCATCTTCGGCAGCCACTACTAATGCAGGAATATCTATTTGCTCCAAATCCTCAAATTCAATTTGCGGTTCTTCAAGCATTAATCGAAATAATGGATGCTTATGTTTTTCATATTCGCTATGAATCCAACACGCCCATTCAGCTTTCATTTGTTCTGGTTTTAATGTAACTCCTAATAAAATAATTTTTCTTAAGTAAGGGTTTTTATATATAGCCAGCAATGTCGCAATAATTGCTCCGTCACTATGACCCATTATATTGACATTTTCTAAGTGTAATTCTCGAATAAATAAATCAATATCTTCAGCTAAATCTTCATATTTAAACTCTTTATTATGATGTGAACTTTTACCATGACCTCTAGAATCGACTAAATACACCTTGTAAGTTTCTGCTAAAGCGGTTCCTAATGTCTCTAAATCTTTATGGGAATCACCATTTCCGTGCAACAAAATTAGAGGCATTCCTTGACCTTTTACCTGGTAATATAACTCCACTTGATTAAATAATTTTATTTTCATCTTATAATAACTCCTAAAATGTTTCTCTTAAAGTTGTTCTGCACAACTAGTCATAAACATCTATTTATTAACGTTCTGCTTATCATTTATAAATGAAATCATTACATAGTTGTATGATGAACCGTTCAAAAAAAGGATTAAACTGTATAATTATCGATTGAGTAACATCTCATCTGCCTGTATTTCTTTCCCAGCTTCTTTATGAAACAAGTCGACTAAATCCCGCACGGTCAGTTGCGATTTTTCTGTTCCTGAAACATCAATAACAATTTTTCCTTGATCCATCATTATGAGCCGATTGCCATAATCGATGGCATGCTGCATATTATGAGTTACCATCATCGTAGTGATACTTTCTTCGCGGATACGGGCTTCCGTGATTTTCATAACTTGGTCCGTTGCTCGCGGATCCAGTGCAGCGACGTGCTCGTCTAATAGTAACAGTTTAGGCTTTTTAATAGTAGCCATAAGTAACGTAATGACTTGTCTTTGTCCGCCAGAAAGCAAACCGACTTCATCTTCTAATTTTTCTTCTAAGTTTAAATTCATTTTAGAAACCAATTCTTTTAATCTTGCATAAGTCTCTTGAGTCAATGTGCGTCCTAAACCTCTCCTCTCCCCTCGTTTTAAAGCTATCGCTAAATTCTCAGCTACCGTCATTCGAGGCGCTGTGCCCATCATCGGATCTTGAAATACCCGTGAAATACTTTGTGCCCGTTCTTCTTCATTAAATTCAAGCAAGTTCTGATTGTCTAATGTCATACTGCCCTGTTCAACCACCAAACTGCCAGCAATCACATTTAAAAGTGTCGATTTTCCTGAACCATTCCCGCCAATAAAAGAGATAAAATCTCCTTCGTCTACTGTCAGTGAAAGCCCCTTTAAGACATGGTTCTCATTTAAGGTTCCTCTTTGAAACGTTTTATGAATTTCATCTAGTGTAAGTATCGGTGTTTTCATTCAAGTGCCCCTTTCTTGGAAAGAATGCTAGGCAGATATAAGAATATCCCTAAAATAACGGCAGATACGAGTTTCAATAATTCGGGCGGCAAGCCGATATAGAGAGAAAATGCGACGATAAATCGATATAAAATGGCTCCAATCGGTATAGAAATCAGCCGTGCAGATAAGGTCAAATCGCTATAAAAAATCTCGACGATTATCACCGCAGCAAGACCAATGACAAACACACCAATCCCCATTGAAATATCGACATATCCATTGTATTGACCGATCAGTGCACCGGACAAACCAACTAACCCATTTGACAATGCAAGACCTAACATCTTCATGTTATCTGTGCTGATTCCCATTGAACGAGCCATCTTCTCATTGTCACCGGTCGCAATAAGTGCTTGACCAGAATCTGCTTTAAAATAGTAAATAAGCAAACTTAGTACAACAGCCAATAAAAAAACGGCCACAATAATCGCATCAAAATCTGGTGGTAAAGTCACATATTCACTGACTAAATGAGTTAACCGAGGAAAATTGAGCAAGGAAATATTACTTCTTCCCATAACTACCAGATTCACAGAATAAAGTCCAGTCATCAGCAGAATACCGGCCAATAACCCTGGAATCTTACCTTTCGTCATCAGCAAGCCAGTTATATAACCGGCAAATGCGCCAGCCAAAAACGCAATAAATGTCGCTAAAGCAGGATGGACGCCATTTACAATCAAAGCGCCCGCTACTGCTCCTCCAAACGGGAAACTGCCTTCAGCAGTTAAATCAGGTTTTTTTAATATTCGAAAAGAAATATAAATGCCGATTGCCATGAAGGACCACAACAGTCCTTCGGCAATGGCTGAAATAATAATCTGCAACTTACTCCCCCGTCTCTACTAATTCTTTCGCATCAATCGCATCTTCAAGTAATTCTTCTGGAATCGAAAGACCCAACAATTCAGCCGTTTCAAAGTTGATCACTAGATCTGTTTCATCCGCACGCAATATAGGTGTGGTTGCCGGCTCAATTTCTCTCTTTAATAATTGAACAGCCATTTCTCCCGTTTTTATGCCAATTTCGTACTGGTTTAATCCAAGCGTCGCTAAACCGCCTTGGGCCACCATCAAATCGACCGCTGGATACACAGGCACTCCAGCGCCATTGGCAACTTCTAAGACACTTGGGAAAGCAGAAGCAACCACGTTATCGTTTGGCATCCAGATAGCATCCACTTCAGCCACTAATTGCTGCGCGACTTGAGAGACATCATTGGTAGAAGACACCGTGCGTGTGACTGTTTCAAAACCATATTCGCCAGCTAACTCAGCGGCCATTTCACCTTGTAAAATAGAATTATCTTCTGAAGACGCATACAAGAGACCTAGAGTGGTTGCCTCTGGCTGAATTTTACGAATCAGCTCTAGCTGTTGTTCGATGGGTGTCATGTCTGATACACCGGTCACGTTTCCGCCCGGTGCTTCGTTACTTTCGACTAAGCCGACATTCTCCGGATCCGTAATCGCTCCTAACAACAAAGGAATCTCATCCGAAGCATTCGCCGCAGCTAAGGCAGCCGGCGTCGCTATCGCAATCATCAAATCCGCCTCATTTTGGACGAAGCGCGTAGACATCGAATTTAAGTTGCTTTGATCGCCTTGTCCATTTTGCAGATCTAACGTGATGTTCTGACCATCCACAAAGCCATTCTCTTCTAGCGTATCCACAATTCCTTGTGAGATAGCATCTAATGAGGGATGGGCCATAAATTGCAGCAGGCCCACATATTTTCGGTCTTCGACAGCTGTGCTCGCTTCATTTGTTTGTTCGGTCGCCTTTGTATCAGCTGCCGTTTGTGTCTCTTGAGCCGGCATCATGCGAAACCCTAGAAATAAGACAACAGCGACTAAACCTACTATTGTAAAAATAAGACCTGTATAGCTTTTATTTTTTTTCATACTGATTCTCCTTGTTTGATGTTGAAGTAGATCGAGCCTGGAAATGGATCTTCTATGTAAATACAAAAAGACACTGCATGTATAATTGTTGCCAATTATTCTATGCAGTGTCTTCATTCTCTTTTCAGTCAATCACACTCGCATAGGCTCTTAAATTCCATAAGAAATAAAAGTGTGCCTATGCTTCCTAAGAAGTCAGGCCACTCTGCTATGCCAGTTTTGCCATGTTTGTTGAGTGAACTTCATGGTGTGATCTCCTCTCGTAAGTAAAGTAAAGTTATTATGGATGACATTTTGAAGTTTGTCAAGGAAATGTTAGAAGACAACTTCGGCCATCTCTGGTAAAATCTCTCCAAATATAATAAGTGAATAGTCGGGGAAACTTTGGCTGACTAATTCAAAGGGTAAGAAAGCATAATATAAAATATCATCTCCTTGCGTAAAGAGATAAAAAGCCGCCATTGCTTCCTGCCCTTCTTCGGTTAAGGCTATGCCCGGTATCATGATTTGCTGGATAAGGTTGCCTTGGAATTCCATTTCTGCAACAGTCAAGACTTGCGGGTTTAAGGCTTCTATTTCAGAGACCTTTGTCAGAGAAGTAACGGTTTCAGCAGTCGGCAGGTCATTTACATTCAATTCATATAAACCTGGAGTGATGGAGCTAAACATTAAATGGTCATCCGCATAATAAAAAGATAACTCTACTAAAAAATCTGAAATTTTACTAAGGCCCGATTCTGCTGGAGCGGGGTAACGATACAGATGCATTTCCTCACCATCCGCAATAGCGACTTTTTCCACTATCACATCGTCTCGTAAGTGGATAACAGAAAATAAGTCTCCGATTTCCCTTTGGCTCGTTCCATCCAAGTCAGAAACCACTGGACTTTCCTTGCGTAAGACATCCATATCTCCATAGCTTATATCTTCTACTATAGACTGGTAATCTTCCCATACGTCTAAAGCATCGGGATCCATGAACGTTGTTTCATTCACCATATTGGCAAAAGTGTGTGGATTGTCAATCACTGACGTTCTTTCCACCCCGACTGTATCCGCATCCGTATCTGCCTCTTCGACTGCTTCAATTGGTGGAGCCACTGTTTGTTCTTCCGTGGGAGTTTCCTTTATTTGATTTGCACAACAGCCAACCAACAAGGCAACACTTAAGAAAAAGAGAGAATTTGTTTTCATTGTATATGCTCCTTACGATATTTTACAAGGCAAGATAAATAGATTTTATAATTTGTTTATCCTTATGGTAGAATATATTAACTAGTCAAGAAGCAACGACTATACGCTTAAAAAAAGTGCTAGTAAACTAGCACTTTTAGTAACCTTCATTAAATTCCACCCGGACCTCCAGCCATATTCTGGTTATTTAACACGACAATATGGTGGCCTTTTGACAAGTCTTCACGGTAAGGGTATAAAATATCTTCGTCCGAATTGTAATTAGGGTTCTTTGATTCCTGCTCATAATCATAGGTGTCTGGTGTAAAAAAGTCTTTGACACTTTCCCAAACCGAATCCTCATTATCTGAGTTTCTCTCTGTTCTACCCGATGTTGCCTCGTTTATCTCTTCGCCTTTATCGATACGATCAAACGACCCTTTCTTGCTGCGTGCTTTTGAATTTTCATCGGTCGTATCAAAGTCACCTTCTTCATTTTTCGGCTTCGCATCCGTCGCGTCAAAGGATCCTTCTTCACTTTTTGGGTGCTTTTCCGATGCATCATACGATTCAAAATCTAAATCATTTCCATATACTCTAATTTGATCCCTTGTATACCCTTCTTCGTTTAATCGACGAATGGCCTGAATGGTTTCATCTGAATTTGTAAAGGTTCCATGTATAATTCTTTCATTTGCGTCCATACTTAATCCTCCTCATTCTTTACGTTCTTTTTACCCAGTTCCATTTTATAAAGCTATCCTTTAGAGTACAAGTCAAACGCTTTCAAGTCTTCAATTAGTTACTTTGCGATTAGAAAAAGTTGAGTCTATCGAAAAAGGGGTATATAATGACAGATGAAAGAAAATAATTTTTGTAGCTTGCAACTACAAGGAGGAATTGTAAGATGTCTAAAGATTACCGGGTACTGCTCTACTATAAGTATGAGCCGATTGAAAACCCAGATAAATTTGTTGAAGAACATTTAGCGTTTTGTAAAAGTATTGGTTTAAAAGGTCGTATTTTAGTTAGTTCTGAAGGAATTAATGGCACAGTCTCTGGAACAGTTGAACTAACAGAGAAATATAAAGACTATGTGCACGCCCTTCCAGGTTTTGAAGACTTGTGGTTCAAAGAAGACGAAGCGGATGGTTATGCGCATAAGAAAATGCATGTCCGTCACCGCGAAGAAATTGTTTCTTTAAGATTAGAAGATGATATTGATCCCGAAGAATTAACGGGTGATTATTTAGAACCGAAAGCATTTAAAGAAGCCATATTAGATGAAGACACGATTGTTTTGGATACTCGAAATGATTACGAATACGATTTAGGTCATTTCAAAGGCGCAATCCGTCCAGAGATTCGTAATTTCCGTGAATTGCCGGATTGGGTCATGGAAAACAAAGAAAAATTTATGGACAAAAAAGTCGTAGTCTATTGTACAGGCGGTGTCCGCTGTGAGAAATTCTCCGGCTGGATGCTGCGTGAAGGAATTACCGATAAAGTCGGACAATTACACGGCGGGATCGATACGTACGGAAAAGACCCTGCAACCAAAGGGGATTTATGGGAAGGCAGCATGTATGTCTTTGATGAACGTATTTCTGTGCCGATCAACCAAATCGAACATAAAGTTGTGGCAAGAGACCACTTTGACGGGTCGCCTTGCGAACGCTATGTAAACTGTGCCAATCCGGAATGTAACGAGCAAGTGATTATGTCAGAAGAGAATGAACATAAATATTTGCGCGGCTGCACCGCTGCATGCCGTAGACATCCAAGAAATCGCTATGTTAAAGAACAGCACTTTTCTAAAGAACAATGGGAAGAAAAATTAAATGCACTTGGCGAATCCTTATATGAAGATTCTGCCGTTAACTAATACAGCCTAAAACCATAGCTCTCTGAATAGATAAATCTGTCTATTTATGAGGGCTCTTTTGTTTTTTATCATTAAATAACTCATTAAAATGGGGAAATGGTTTACAATGCTTTCTTTGTTTGTTATATTAACGTCTAACAATTGAATACGATATTTTTGTGGTTGAGGCGCAGAGAACAAGAGTACATATTCGAAAATAACCTGTAAGTTAGGAATATGGAAAGGGAACTTTGCCGAAATGGTTTATAATTTACAGATTATAAATTGTTGGGTTGTAAATGAAGAATTTACAAACTGTCAGAGTTTTCATGATGAGCTTCCCTTGTAATAATGAGTCAGGACAAGTCGGGAAGTAGCGACTTGTTTTTTTATTTTACCGCAAGCACCGTTTATCGGGGTATCTATTCGTTATTTAAATTAGAAAGAGTTGTGATGCATTGAGTAACCAAATTTCCGTATTGAAATATGGCGGTTCGAGTGTCAGTACGTTCGAAAAAATGAAGGATATTGCGGGCTACTTAAAAAAGCGGACAAAACAGAACGAAAAGCTAGTGGTGGTTGTCTCCGCTATGGGGGATACAACCGATACCCTAGTAGAGAATGTTGCCCGACTAACGGATAATCCCGATCAAGAAGATTTAGCGATGCTTTTGACTACGGGAGAACAACAAGCCATTGCTTATCTGTCGATGGCATTGAAAAGTATCGGGGTCAGGTCCAAGTCCCTCACCGGCTATCAAGCGGGCATTCAAACAGTCGGCCACCATTTAAAGAGTAAAATATCAACGATTGCGGTTGACCGCTTTGAGAGGCATTTTGAAACAAATGATGTGATTATTGTGGCTGGTTTTCAAGGGACGAACGAATCAGGGGAGCTGACGACACTTGGACGCGGCGGTTCAGATACGACGGCAGCGGCTTTGGCTTCTATTTTAAACTGCCCTTGCGAGATTTATACGGATGTAGAGGGGATATTTAGCACCAATCCGAAACTTTATCCAGCAGCTAAAAAAATAGATTACATTCTAGCAGAAGAAATGATGGAAATGGCTTCTTTAGGTGCAGGCGTTTTAGAAACCCGATCGGTAGAGATTGCCTTTAATAATGATATCCCCCTCTACCTTGGAAAAACATTATCCGACAAGAAAGGAACATGGATTGTGCCTCATGATGAAATGTTAGAAAGAAAAGCAGTAACGGGAGTCGCCTCGGATACCGATATTATTCAAGTGGTCCTCTCCTACCCGACAAATGAATTTAAACTCTTGGATCATTTGTTTAATCTTTTAGATGAAAGTGAAGTCAATATCGATATGATTTCAAAAATTGATAATAAAGAAGGGCTGCAATTTAGCTTTACGGCCAAACAGGTCGATAAAAACCAGATACAAGCATTGACAGCTGTTTTGCAAGAAACGTATAAAGACTTGGATGTACAGCTTAACGAAGAATTAGTTAAAGTCTCCGTTATAGGCGCTGGCATGCGTGATATGCACGGGGTGGCTTCTAAAGTGTTTCGAACCTTAATTCAAGAGCAAATTACTTTTTCGCAAGTCACCACTTCTGAAATCAGTATTACATTTTTAATTGATGCAAAAGACAATACACTAGCCACGCAGCGTTTATGCGCAGCTTTTAATTTATAGAAAGGGATGGAAAGAAATGACAAGAATAGCCGTAATTGGAGCAACAGGACTCGTGGGGTCCACTATTTTAAATTTACTGGAACAACGTGATTTACCAATTGATGAGGTGGTTTTACTCGCCTCCGCTCGTTCAAAAGGAAAAGAAATTCCTTTTAAAGGCGAAACACTCATCGTGCAAGAATTAACCAAAGAAGTAGCCGAAGAAGGGTTTGATTATGTTTTAATGTCTGCCGGCGGAAGTATCAGCAAGCGATTTTCACCAATTTTTGAAGCGCATGGCTCAATCGTCATTGATAATTCGAGTGCTTGGCGGATGGATCCTGAAATTGACTTAATTGTCCCAGAAGTCAACCAGCCTTCA
>JBHWQC010000189.1:0-3273 GCA_043425375.1 Atopostipes sp. | reverse complement strand
TTTCTGTTGACGGCCCTTTTGACGATGTTGGTTGGTTTTCATTTATCCCGTACTGAACTGGAATCAAGAAAATTTTATGCGAAAGAAGGCTTTGTCATTGTTTCGCTTTCTTGGATACTCGCTTCTTTATTTGGAGCGATTCCTTTTGTGCTGAGTGGGGACATCCCATCGTTTATTGATGCTTTTTTTGAAATGTCTAGTGGGTTTACAACCACAGGAGCTAGTATTTTAATAGACGTCGAAGCTTTATCACATTCGATGTTATTTTGGAGAAGTTTTACCCATTTTATCGGAGGAATGGGGGTACTGGTTTTTGCGCTAGCGATACTTCCTCAAGCAGAATCCGGATCTGTTCATATAATGAAAGCAGAAATGCCAGGTCCGAGTTTTGGTAAATTGGTCTCTCGGCTTTCTTCTTCGGCGAGAATTTTATATATTATCTATTTTGCATTAATGATTATCGTATTATTGTTACTATGGCTAACAGGAGCACCTCTTTTTGATGCGATATTGCTTTCATTTGGTACTGCTGGAACTGGCGGGTTTGGAGTGGTAAATGGCAGTGTGGCTCCTTATGACAATTTCGCCATAGAGATTATCTTAAGTATTGGGATGCTTGCTTTTGGAATAAATTTTAATTTATATTACATGATGTTAAACCGACAAACCAAAAAGGCTTTTCAAAGTGAAGAATTAAAATGGTATTTTGGGATTGTAGGAATAAGTGTGCTATTGATTACATGGAATTTGGTCGCAAATTCTTATGGTTTTGGCTCTTCGCTTAGAGACAGTTTTTTTACGGTATCATCAGTATTGACGACTACAGGTTTTTCAACTGCGCTTTTCGATAATTGGCCCTTATTTTCCAGGTTAATCTTGCTTATTTTAATGTTTTTTGGGGGAATGGCGGGATCTACGGCAGGCGGATTGAAGATCTCACGAATTATGATTCTAATAAAGTCTTCTTGGGCTGAAATCAAACGAACCGTCAGGCCGAATAGAGTTGTAACGATTCGCTCGGAAGATAAAAGAGTCGATTTAGAAGTGACCAATGCTATTTTTAGCTATTTAGCGATTTATATCATTATTTTTGTTTCAGCGATGCTGTTCGTTATTTTTGAGACGCCTGATTTCATTTCAGCCTTTAGTGCGGTTGCTGCTACGATAAATAATATTGGACCAGGTTTTGGAATTGTAGGTCCTTCACAAAGTTTCGCTACTTTTAGTCCAATGATTAAATTATTATTGTCTTTTGTCATGATAATGGGACGTTTAGAAATATTCCCCATTCTAATTCTGCTTGCTCCAAATACATGGAAAAAGCGAATGTAAATTCGATGAAAAGATAAAAAACAGTGAAATCGTCAGCTCTAGACGGTTTCACTGTTTTTATTTATAAGCACTCAAGCCAGGGTTCAATTTCATTAAATTTATACATTTATTTTTCATAAATCAATTGGTTATCACGGACAGCCAGGGCTTCTTTCACCAACTCAACTACTTCTTTTGCGTCCTCTGGATTATGGACCACGTCATATTCATCAATATTGATTTTTAACACTTGAGAAGCATCATAATGATAATCGACCCACTCATCATAACCTTCCCACAGTCGTCTGTAGTAAGACATCAAGGAGTCATCTTGTTCGAAATCTCGACCACGCGTGCCGATGCGGCGAAGAATTTCTTCAAATGATCCATGTAAATAAACCATTAAATCGGGTGCTTTTTTAGGTAGTTCATCTAACTCTTCCATCATATTGTCCAAAAGCTCTTCATAGATTTTAAATTCCAATTCTGAAATGCGGCCGATATCATAATTCACTTTACAGAAATACCAGTCTTCATAAATCGAACGATCCAACACATTGTTTTTGTCCACCAATGCTTCTTTTATTGAACGAAAACGGCTGCTTAAAAACGTCAACTGCAATAAAAACGGGTAGCGTTTTTTCTGTTCTTCTTCTTTATCCGCCATATAAAATAATTCCAGTAACGGGTTATTGTCTACCTCTTCAAAAAAGACATCGCTACCTAATTCTTCACCTAGTAATTTTGCGACAGATGTCTTCCCGGCGCCAATCATACCTCCAATGACAATCACGCTCATACACTCCTATCCTCTCAGTTATTTATATGTATTTGTTAGTTATAATAGCTTGTCTATCATATAAAAATTAAAGAGAGAATACAAGACTCAAATACATGATATTGTACTTTGAACTGAGAGAGGTCCATATCTAGTCCTGCAGAAATAGCTTGTCTGGGAATTCTTTAGGATTTACCCTGAAGTTTGGTATGATAAAAAGAAATAAAAGACATGGAGGTTTCATATGAAAAGCGAATACGAAAAAATGCGGACATGTGAATGGTATGACGCCAATTTTGATCAGGAATTACTGGCCATGCGGACAGAAGTACAAGATGCATGTTTTCAATACAATCAAACACAGCCGTCAAATACAGAGAAAAGAAAAGACTTACTCGAAAAAATATTTGGTGAGGTGCCCGAAGGCTTAGAGCTTGTAGCTCCCATCTGGGTCGATTACGGAAAACATACCCGTTTTGGAAAAGGGGTCTTTGTGAATGCTGATTCTTATTTTATGGATGGGGCTTTGATTACAATTGGCAGTAATGTCTTTATTGGTCCTAAATGCGGCTTTTACACAGCCACCCATGCTGAAGATGTCCAGAAAAGAAATGCAGGACTTGAGCGAGCCTTGCCCATCACCATCGAGGACGATGTATGGATAGGGGCAAATGTTTCAGTGATGCAAGGGGTGACCATCGGACGCGGAACTGTTATCGGAGCTGGCAGCGTTGTGACAAGAGATATTCCAGAAAATGTCGTGGCGGTGGGGGCCCCCTGCAAAGTGGTGCGTGAAACAGACCCATTTAAATAATTAAAAACATCTCTTTCCGTAGAGGGGGAAGATGTTTTTAAATGCAAAGAACCTTAACTTTTTTCCAATAAATCGATAAAGAGGATGAGAAATATTCAAACAGGAGTGAACGTTATGGACGCAACAGAAAATATGAATATTTTTACACCATGATCAGTCAAGTGAAGTAGCCGAAGTGTTTTCTGAACTCTTTGCTTTGGATCAATATTTAGAGGATGAACTCTTTGGGTATATTAAAAGGGGCAATGCCAATGAAGCTTTAGAGAATTTGGCAGTTATTTATAGTCCCTGTGTGGAAGTAGTAATGAACGATATTTTAGAGTTGTCAAAAGCTCAATCGGCATTGATGGAATTGGCGAATAGACTAGTC
>JBHWQC010000188.1:0-30524 GCA_043425375.1 Atopostipes sp. | reverse complement strand
GTTGGCGATGTAGAGAGAGCCATTCAAGTATTTAAAGAATTGGATCTAATTGAAATATTAGACAATGGAGCAATATTTATCACGGATATTCAGAACTTCATCGGACAAAGTAGCACAGAAGCTGACAGAAAAAGAGCATATAGGAACCGTATAGAACAAGAAAAACAACAGCTTCTAAGTAATAAAGTACAAATGTCCAATGATAAAAGGGACAAATGTCCGGACAAATCTCCACCAGAGATAGATATAGAGATAGAGAGAGAGATAGAGTTAGAAGAAGTACGTAGTCCTGCTAAAGCAGAACCGCAGATCCCTTATAAAGAAATTATTGAGTATTTAAACCAAAAAGCAGAAAGAAGTTTCAGACATTCAACTGCTAAAACAAAAAGTCTCATTAAAGCTAGATATAACGAAGGATTTAGTCAAGAAGATTTCGAAAAAGTAATTGATATAAAAGTTGATCAATGGAAAAACAAACCAGATATGGAAAAGTATTTAAGACCTGAAACGTTATTTGGCACAAAGTTTGAAGGATACCTAAATGAACAGTATGCAAATTCATCTAAGGACAGGAGTTGGGAAGAATGGGACTTTCTGAATTAATCAATAAATATCAACAAATGTACGAAGTCTCTAATGAATTATGCGAAAAACATAAAGTTAACTTAGTTGAAGTACCTAAAATTACTTCTTTCTGTCCAGTTTGTGCATCTATTAATGCTGCAAGAGATGAAGCTGAACTAATGATGACAGGAACTCAGGTGGCCTATAACCATAAAAAGAGATGGTTAAAAGAGCGAAGTCTAGTTGTAGATAGATCATTATTCGATATGACATTTGAAAACTTTGAAGAAACAGATGAAGAGACTAAGTTAAACAAAGATAAAGCCTTGAACTTAGCTAGAGAATACTACAAAGGCAGCACTAAAAATGCTTTGTTAGCCGGTAAATACGGAACAGGGAAGACACACCTCTCTATGGCGATACTCCAACAACTAAACGAATATAAAGATGAAAGATATTTATTCGTCTCAGCAGATGAACTCATGCGAAAAATTAAAAGTAGTTTTGGAAACCCGGAATCTCCATTTACAGAAGAAAGAATGATTGCGTTTTTATCAAAGCCTAAGTTATTGGTTATGGATGATATGGGAGCAGAAGTCGGGTCAGTCGAACGTAACGCACAAGCACCGGATTTCACGATAAAAGTCATAAATGGGATGTTGAATGGACGAACATCAAAACCAACTATATTTACGACAAACCTTTCTACAAAAGAACTTAAAAGTGTTTATGGTGGCCGTATAGTGGATCGGATGTTTAAAGGAATTAAGCAAGAAGACGTTATTCAATTTACAAAAACACCAAGCAAACGAACTGAAATACAATTTTAGGAGCTTTGATATGACCAAACCTATAACCAACCGCCTTAACAGAAGATGGCGGCAAAGAAGATGTAAACATAATTATGTTAAAAACGGTGACAAAGAAATGTGTGTGAAGTGCAAAAAGGAGCGTAAACGATGATTACTTACCTAGAACCAGACTTTAGCGCAGTTGAAGAAAGCCAACTTAACCGTTGGCGAGTATTCAATGGACAGGATTGGGTGCATGGCTTCATTGATAAAGAAAAAGCGATTAAGTTTGCAAGGAAAAACAATGGGGCATTCGTGGCCTTCTGTAAAAAAGTAGAAGGACAAACTGTCTATACAAGCTTAATAAAACTAAGAGAAGAACAGGAGCAAGCGAATGATTAATAACGTATCGCTCACGGGTCGCTTAACACGTGACCCTGAGCTTAAATATACAGGCAGTGGGACAGCAGTAACTAATTTTAATCTTGCAGTTAACCGCACATTTAAAAGTGCGAGCGGGGAACGTGAAGCTGATTTCATTATGTGTCAAGCATGGCGAAAAACAGCTGAGATTATAGCGAATAATTTAAACAAAGGCAGCTTAATTGGTGTTGAAGGGCGCATTCAAACAAGAAACTATCAAGATAATGATGGCAAGACGGTTTATATCACTGAAGTAGTCGTTGAGACGGTTACATTTTTGGAATCTAAGGCAGAAAGTCAGACTAATAACTATCAGCAAAATTCTGTCCCAAACAATCAATACAATCAGAACATGGGACAAACCACTCAAAATCAAACACAGAATAATCAATTTACGGGACAAGGTTTAGATAGTGACCCGTTTGAATCAAGTGACAACGTGACAGATATCTCGGATGGTGATTTACCTTTCTGATTAAGGAGCATATCAAATGAAAATATCAAAAAAGCAGCGTAATAAACAGAAAGTCACAATGACAGTCAAAGAACTCGAAAAAGTAAAGCGAAACACAGCAAAAAAAGCCGTACGAATCACGCACCTCTTTCCACTTTGGGTATTAAGAACAAAGCACGGTTTTGGAGAGAAGCGCTTAAGACGATTCATGGCTGAATACGCAGAATTACTCGATGCGTTTAACAAAGATTACGTTTCATTACCGGATATCGCGCAGCAACTAGAAAAAGAGACTGGGATTAGACTGGACGAGGGGGATGCAGATGGCTGATGCACTGATTAAAGATATTGAAGATTATCTTCGATTAAATGCAATTGGAAACATGAGCGACGGTTTAACGCTTAATTACATTCAGATGTTGATTGGTAACTACAAGAAGCAACCTAAGAAGGCGACACAGGAAGAGCCGGATGCAAGAACCGCTGTGGCAACTTATTACGGAGGCGTAAATCCGAATGATTAGATTACCTGCAAGCGATTTAGAAGATTTCAAACGGGGAATCAAACACTTTTACGGTGTGAAGCAAGGAAACTATGCAAAGGGGCAGCGGGTCATTTTATATAACGGCAACGATCAAGCGTTATTCATTATTGATGATTTGTTCCCGATTGACGGAATGCTGAAGTTAGGATTGAGGAGATCACAACATGGAACTTAAAGAATACTACATCATCATGATGGGCGAAAAGTTGTTTTTACAAGCCATCTCACCTGCTGAGGGCGGGCACTATGAAGCACGTTTTACGACAAACCACAAAGAAGCGGGTTCATTCTCAAACAAGAAAGAAGCAGATAAAATCATTGGCAAAATTGGTGGGGAATTGAGAACGCAATTTGATTGGAGCGAACCAAATGCCAAAAATTAATCGAGAAGAATATGAGGTTTTGAAAGACCTGCAAAAGGAAGGTTATAACTGGATTGCTAAAAGTTTACAAAATATTGTATGGGTTTTTGATCGCAGACCTTTTAAGCTCATGAATACATGGGGGAACATAAGCATCAAGCCAAATACTATTATTGATAATGATTTATTCCAATTCATCCAATGGGAAGATGATGAACCGTACTCAATCGCTGAATTGATTGAGGAGTATGAACGGTACGAGATTGAAAACATACACGTTGAGCGTAAACACCCAATGTTTAATTGCAATCGTTTTAACGGATTTTATAACGCAAATATAGCTATATGGGACAGATTAGGAGAAAGCGAGGAGACGGAAGTGAAAAATATTGAGTGGTTGAAAAACGACATTATAAAATACAAGAAGAGTATCTTGGAATATGCCCACAAGAATGAGAAAGACGCAATGGTAAGGGTAGTCAATAGCATCATTGGACGCATAGACCAACTAGACGAGCCAGAAGTCTTGTCGCAGGAGTGGATAGATAAAAAACGATTAATTGAAAGAGTAGAAAATTATATTCCGCTACACGATAAAACTGTGGGAGATGTAATGAATGGTATTTTAGAAATAATTAAGCAACTACCTGAATTAGAGGTTCTATCTCCAGACTGGATAGATGAAAACCAACATCCTTATGGAGGGGATTATCAAGTACCTTCAGAAAAACTTGAAAACCTACTCGTGCCGAAGCAAGAAGTAACAGAAGAACAAGTGGTGGAATGGATAGGAAACAATGAGTTCTACTGCCATGCAACGGCTGAAACGGTTCTAGAGAACGCAGTTGATAAAGGCGAATTAGGTTATTACGGCACTAAGTATTCCGTTGTGAAAAAAGAACCCGAAACAGTTGCTGATGTGATAGCCACTTTCTGGAAATCATATGAACGATTAAAGGAAGTCATGAATATGGAAGTAGAGGAGCTGGAAGAATGAGTGAATTTACTGGAGACGGCACTAGACATAGCAAAAGAAATGAAATCGATTTTGGAGATTATGTAGAGATTGAAATGTATCGGTATGGTACACCCAACGTGTTTTTTATCCATAAGGTAGTAGGAGCGTTACGGTCTAATACGTGGATAGAAGCACCTTTAAAGTGGGATAGCGAACCAGTCAGACACGACCACATGGAAGCAGTTTTAAACGTAATACAATCTGGAATAGATGAAACTGAAGTTATTAGAGTTGCACAAAAAGACGTTCGTAAATTGGAGGTAAAGAGATGAAGAACTTTATTAAAAAGTTATTCTGCAAGCATACCAATAAAAAGCAGATATTCAGAGAGTTGCATCTAAAGGATAGGATCTACAGGAATTATGGCAGTGAGTGTTTGGACTGTGGAAGAACACGGTGGTTATAAGTGGCTAATCTAAAGTACGGCAATAAGAAAGTCATAATAGACGGCATCACGTTTGATTCTAAAGCGGAAGCTGCTTATTATAACCAATTGAAGATACTCAAGAAAGCCGGAGAGATTAAAGATTTTGAGATGCAAGTGAAGTTTACGCTGGTTGATCGCTTTAAGCACCCGACAAGAAAACGGAAGAATGGGCAAAGCGCAGTTGTCGGAGCAATTGATTACATTCCAGATTTTGTTGTAGAAGAAAACGACGGAACAAAACATGTAGTAGATGTGAAAGGGCACAGGACACCTGTGTTCAACTTAAAGGCTAAGCTGTTCGTTAAGCGCTATGGAGTACCCTTAATACTAGCTAAACGAAAAGGACGAGGCTTTGAACATATAGAAGTGTGAGGAAACTATGCAGAAAATAAAAATTAATCAAACGCAGCATAAATTTAAGATTGATTCTAAACGATTTGACATGATTGTTAAAGGAGAAGTAAGAGAACTCAATGTAATGCCATTAGAAAAATATAAAATTGGCCATCGGATTACCTTACTTGAAGGAAAGGGAAAGAAAGTCACCGGTCGGGAAATTGTCGCAATCATCACTAAAATTACAGATGATAAGGAAAAAGGGCGTCGCATTTACTTTAAAAAATTGTGCATTGTCGATAAAAAAGATTGATGATTCGATATTAAAAAAGGGAGATGGAACCAGTATGTTGTTTGATGAAGAAATAAATGAAGAAATCACTAAAAGTAATGTGAATAAGTTGTTGTCTAAGTATCACAACATTAAGCGGCTTGCTGGTTCTTATACGCCCAAGATAACTTCCACTTACTCGATGACACCTCGTTCAGAAACGGGCTTAACCTCCGATAGTACAAGCGATAAAGTAAGTTTAAGGGCTAAGGCTAAGAAACAATTACAAGAGATTCTGCAAGCCTTTGAGGCGCTCTCGTTAGATTCAAGAAAACGAATCTATTTAAAGTATATGGCAGAAGAAAATTTATACGATTACCAGATTTACAATAGCCAAAACATTAGTAAAGATACATACTATCGCGAGTTAAGTAAAGCGCAGCTTGAGTTTGCTGAAGCCTACAAAGGCGGGGAATTACTAGTATTTGATTATAAGCGGAAAAAATCTGACTAAAATCGTACTAAGTTGCGATAAAGTAGCGACACATATCCGACTTAAAATATTATATACTATATATGGCGATAAGTAGCCAGAAGGGTTGTTACTTGCCGCTAGACATGTGCTCCTCCTATTATTTTTCCGCCTCTCCTGCCAGAGGCGGTTTTTTATTTATTTAAAACTGCATCCCACTAGGTAAGCAATGCACCCAGCAAGGACGAATCGGTTCGAATCCGTGTGCCGGTGGCGACCACCAGGGGAATAGTGTGGTTGGGCTAGTTCGACTCTAGCGTGTGGGATGTAGTTTTAAGTGAATGAATTACAAATCAAACTCAAATATCGGAGGTGGGTGAATCTATGTGACAGACTGGAAGAAGATAAGGAAAGAATTTGAAACAAGTAAAACAACAATGAAGGATTTAGCGGAAAAACATGGCGTTAAATATTCAACGTTACGCAGTCGAAAAACAAGAGAAAATTGGCAACAAGGTGTTGCAACAAATGATGCAACAGATGACGCAACGAAAAAAGACGGACGTGGTGCGCCAAAGGGCAATCAAAACGCAAAAGGAAACGCTGGTGGCTCTGCTCCTAAAGGAAATAAAAACGCAGTGTCGCATGGTTTGTTTGCTAACTGGTTACCGGAGGATTCTCTTGAGATTATACGAGAGCTGTCTCAAAAGTCACCTGCTGATATGATTTGGGAAAACATACTAATCCAATACACGGCGATTATAAGGGCACAAAAGATTATGTATGTTATGGATTCGCATGATGATATCAATAACATCACAGCAATTAGATTGGATCCAATGCTTCAAGACGATGAAGATAATCCCGTAAGAATTGAAGAAAAAAGAGAGTGGCACATGGCCTATCAAAAGCAAGAGTCTTTTATGAACGCTCAATCAAGGGCAATTTCAACGCTCTCTAATTTAATTAAACAGTATGTGGCTATGGCTGATGAAGAAGATAAACGAAAACAAGAATTATCTTTAATGGCTGCACAAATCAATAAATTATCGCTTGAAGTTGAAAAGACGCAGCAGGAACTTGACGAACAGACAGCTGATGAAGATAAAGTTATCTTTATGACAGACACAAGCGAGATGGAAAAGTGGGTGGAAGAGAATGGTGGTTTCTAGTCCACAGTATAAAGTAAACAATCTTGCTGAATCATTAAATCCCACTTTTTTCAGACCGTATCTAACAGAGAAACCTAACAAATTGTTAAAGGGCGGGCGCTCCGGGACAAAATCATCCGCAATTTCACAGATACTTGTCGAGAAGAAAGAGAAGTATCCAGAAAGTAACATGATTCTATTTAGGCAGACGGCCAACTCGTTAAGAATGTCTGTTTATAACCAAATTATGTGGGCGCTGAATGAAGCGGGCGTGGCTGATCAATATCAATTTAGAACAAACCCGATGACGATTCTTCACAAGAAGAGACGTACAGGGTTTTATTTTATGGGGATGGATGACCCACAAAAAGTAAAGTCTATTAAGATTGAAAAAGGATTCGTTTCAGATTTATGGTTTGAAGAAGCGGACGCATTACGTGGATTTGCAGAGATTGACACGGTACAAGATACATTTATCCGTAATGACCTTCCGCATGATTTGAAAGTTGAAACTTGGGTGTCTTATAACCCGCCAAGAAATCCTTACCATTGGATTAATTTATGGACGGCGACACTTACAAACAATTCCGATTGGTATATTCATCATTCAACTTATCTAGATGACTTGCGTGGCTACAATTCGCAACAGTTACTGGATAAAATCGAAAACTATAAGAATAACGACTATGACTATTACCGATGGATGTACCTTGGCGAAATAATCGGTATGGGTTCAAACATTTACAACATGGACCTGTTTAAAAAGATTAAAGAATTGCCGCTTGATGATCCAATTGTTGACATAGCCTATAGCGCAGATATTGGGCATCAAACATCAGCGACAGCGGTCTTATGTTTTGGTATTACAGCTAAGAATAACGTTATCTTACTTGATACATGGTATTACTCACCAGAAGGACAAGTGAACAAGAAAGCGCCAAGTGAACTTTCTGATGATATTTACGAATACATTAAGAAGAAAGGTTATGGAGTCTTTAAATATACCATTGATAGTGCTGAGGGTGGGTTTAGAAACCAATACCAATTAGATCATGGCGTGATGTGGCATGGTGTAGCAAAGAAAAAGAACCATATCATGATTGACCACACGCATGACTTGTTAGCGCAAGGGCGTGTGTTTGTAGTTGATAATGAGAATAATCAAATATTCTTAGAACAAGCTGCACGTTATGAGTGGGACGAAAAAACAATAAAATCAGATGCACCTAAGCCGATTTCCGAAGAGGATCATACGGTGGATGCGTTTATTTATTTTGTAGTAGATAACTTAAGAAGATTAGGATTGAAACGCTAAAGGCGGTGATGCATTTGTGGAATAAAATAAAAGAATTGGGAAGGGGGCTGCTAAGACGCATGGGAATAATCGATAATTTAAAGAAGGTATCTGATCATAAGGAAATTAACATCAGCAATGAACAGTATTCAGACATCGAACACAATAAGAGAATCTACTCAGGCGAACCCGTCAAACTGGAATATATGGGAACTAAAAATATTATCAAACGCGAACGTAAGTCATTGAACATGGGTAAAGTAGTCGCAAAAGAAATGGCTAGTTTAGTATTTAATGAAGGTGTTCAAATTGGTGTTGAGAAACCTGATAAAAAGAATAAAAAGAATGAAAAGAACGGCAAATCTAAACAATGGGAATTAGTCAATGATGTATTTGCATCCAATAAGTTTAGACGTGAGTTTCAGCGTTACCTTGAATATATGTTCGCAATGGGTGGCATGGTTATTGAAGTTTATACAGACGGCATCGAGCCTAAGATTGCTTATGCGGATGCGAGTGCATTTTTCCCTCTTTCAAATGACAGTGAAGAAGTAGACGAGGCAGTTATCGCCAATACATTCAATCAGAACGGCAAGTACTACACGTTGCTCAAATGGCATGAATGGGGCGACTGGAACGGCTATAACTACCGCATAAAGAATGAACTTTATGAAGCAAACAACGAAAGCACAATTGGGGATAAGGTTGCATTAAGTAAATTATATCCAGACATGGAACCGGAGACTTATTTCAATTTAGATCATGCTCTATTTATTTATGTTAAACCGAATGAAGCGAATAACAAATACATTACCTCACCTCTAGGAATCAGCGTATTTGAAAATGCACACGACACAATCGATATGTTAGATGTGATGTATGATTTCTGGTACAACGAGTTTCGTTTAGGTAAGCGTAAGATTGCTGTTCCTGAATATATGGTTAAAACCCATTACAACGCTCAAGGCACACCTTACATCACGATTGACGATTCAGAGGAACTGTTTGTTGCATTAAATGCTGCTGAAATGGATGATTTCACAGTCAAAGATTTAACGATTGACATCCGCTCTGAACAAGTGATTGATTCGATTCAAGCTTTACTTGACCTTTTAGCTATGCAAGTTGGCCTTTCGGTCGGAACATTCACCTTTACTGGTGAAGGTGTCAAAACAGCTACACAAGTAGTATCCGAGAATTCCAAGACCTATCAAACACGATCCTCTCACATAAACACAATTGAAGACGGCTTAAGAGATTTAGTGGTTGCTGTTTATGAAGTGGCCATTATGTTGGATGATGAAGGCGAATATTCAAATCTTGAACCTTTAGAACGTATGGATATCTCGATTGATTTTGATGATGGCGTATTTCAAGACCGAGCAGCTATGCTTAATTTCTACCTAAGAGCTGTGACAGGCGAATTGATTCCAAGAGAAATTGCGATTCAAAAAATATTTAAACTGACAGAAGAAGATGCGAAAAAATGGCAGCAGATGATCAATGAGGAACAAATGCGAATGGATCCAGCGGAACAACGAAGCTTACAAGATATGAGTTTATTCGGAGAATTGGAGTGATTTAGATGGCTAAAGTTACTCCGCATCAACTCGACATCTGGTCTAGCCAAATCGGCCACATTTATGAAAGTTTGGAAGGCGAAATCATTCGCTTGATTATTGAACGAATCAAAAAAAGCGGGATTGATTCAGTTGCTCAATGGCAATTGGAGCAGTTAAGAGATTTACGGTTATTAAATCAAGAAGTGGCTGAAATGCTATCAGAATTAACGCCGGCCGTTCAAGAAGAAATTTTAAAACGATTTGAACAGGCAGAGCTGGGAGCCGTTGAATCAGTCGATTCGCCTTTAGGCATTAAAAATGCATCTGTTCCTACTCGATTAGACACTGTTATGAGAGGTTACTATAACCAAGCATGGACGGGAATAGATAACTTAGTCAATCAGACGCTGATATCAACGAATTATGGTACTGGTAGCATCGTGAGCCAAGAATATACGGATGTGTTGAATCGCAGCAGTGCGTTATTTAATACAGGTATTCACACACAAGAAGAAGCCGTTAAGAAGGCAGTACAAGAATTGGCTCAAAGAGGCATCCGCAGTACTTTCGTTGATAAAGGCGGGCACACATGGAGTTTAGAGCGCTACACACGCACCGTTATGAAGTCTACCTTAGGAAACACTTATAACGCCATTAAAAAGGAGCGTATGGAAGAATTTGACGTTCATACGGTGGTTGTTACCTCACACATGGGAGCAAGGGATGCTTGTTCAAAGATTCAGGGGCAGGTTGTCGATTTAAGGCTGCCTAGTGAGATTCCAGAGGGTGCACATAACTATAAAAGCATTTATGACCCAAGCTGGGGTGCTAGATATGGAGAAGCAGGCGGTCATCGAGGTGTAAACTGCCGTCACGATCACATTCCATTTATTCCAGGTGTCAATACAAATAACCAACCGCAATTTGACCCGGTAAAAAATAAGTTGGTTGCTAAGGCACAGACAAGGCAACGGGAACTCGAAAGAAGAATCGTGAAGTACAAAAAGAATTTGATGGTTTCAGAAGAATTTGGCGCAGAAGATACGCAACACTGGAAAACGATGGTATCGAGGTCACAGAAAGCGATGCGTGACCATTTGAATGAGAATGGTGAGTATTTAAGTCGGAACTATCAAAGAGAACAGGTGTACACGCCGATCGATACATTGATTAAGAGTTTTTAAGGGGGCTACTAACATGAAGTGGGCTTGGTATGTATTGTCTGAATTAGTTAGGCCGTTTAGTGTTCGACTATTTAATAAATTTTATTACAAAGCACTAAAAGCCGGTATGAAAGCAGGTGATTAACTTTGTATTCTATTTTGAAACCGAAGGAAACTGATAAATAGAAAGAGGTGATTGTATGCACGCGGAAGCAAAGCATACGGTATCTGAATTAATGTAGGAGTGGACAATGAATATAAATATATTAGGCACTGAATACGAATTGATTACAGATGGCACAATTGAAGCTTATCCAGACTTAGAAGGTTCAGACGGTTATTGCAACTATCAGTTGAAGCAGATTGTTATATCAAAAGAAGACGATGACGGCACGGTTAGTTACGCAAGATATTTAGAAAAGGTATTACGCCATGAAATTATTCACGCTTATTTGTATGAGAGTGGCTTGCATGATTATACAAATGATGAATCTATAGTCGATTGGATGGCAATACAGTTTCCAAAAATAAACAAATTATTTGAAGAATTAGATACCTAGGCCAGCACTCGATGAGTGGTGGCTATTTTTTTAAGGAGGGGTCTAGCATGAGTGATAATAGTGAAACTCACGTTATAAATGGAGTAAAAGATGGCGATGTAGTGGTAATCAATGACAAACCTTTTATGTACTACAAAGGAGAGCTGCTTAGTTTAGATGAAGTGGTGGAACAGTTTAAAGTTATCTGGAAGAAAGTGCAAACAACCATAGAACATATAGCTAAAGAATTGCCTAGTGCAATTGAAAAAGCAATAGAACAAGCTGAGGAATAGTCACTTGCTAAGTAGGTGACTATTTTTTATGCTCCGAAATGAGCCTATAAACTATCGTATGCCTAGACGATACATAGGCGATCCTAACGGGGGACGTTGCCCCGACACAAACACGAAAGGGAGTTTTAATAATGAATAGAGAGTTTTTAGAAGGTTTAGGTTTAGAAAAGGACGCAATCAACGCAATTATGGCGAAACACGGCAGTAAAATTGGGGAAAAAGAAACAGAAATCACTAATTTAACGAATGAAAAACAAAAATTAGACGATAAAATCACTCAATTAGAAAATGCCGGTGGCGATGATGGCGACAGCAATCTTAAAGAACGAATCAAGACGCTTGAAACTGAAAAAGGCGAACTAGAAACTAAAATTCAACAAAAAGACCAAGAAAAAGCTGATTTAGTGAAGCAGCACAAACTTGAAATGTATGTAAATGGCCTAGGCACGAAAGACCCTGCATACGTTACAGACAAGTTGAAAGATGTTGAACTAAACGATGAAGGCGAATTCGAGGGCATCGATGAACAAGTGGAAGAATTAAAGGAAAAGCATCCTCTATTGTTCGAACAAGAGCAACAAGAACCGAATAAACCGAAACCTTGGGCACAACGTGGCAATGGAACAGTCAATAAAGGCGAACTCACGGCAGAGCAGATTATGGAAGTCAAAGACAAAAAGGAAAGACAACGATTAATTCAAGAAAACAAAGATTTATTTTAAAAGGAGAGATTTATAAATGAAAAAAGACAACAAGAAATTAATGGGCATGAATTTACAGTATTTCGCAACTCAAAACTATCCAGAAGACAACTTACAAGATACTTTGTCGCTGGAAGCCTTAGAAGCAAAGTCAATTGATTACACGTACCAATTCGGCGAAAACTTCTCTAAATTTATTGAGGCTTTAGGAATTACCAACCAGATTCCAGTGCAAGAAGGTTTTACAATCAAAATGTACAAAGCGCCGGTTGTTGATTTAGCAGATGGTAACGTGGCAGAGGGTGATTTAATCCCACTTTCTAAGGTCACGCCTCAAGTAGCAGATACTAAAGAAATTACTTTAGATAAATTCCGAAAAGTAACAACGATCGAAGCGATTCAAAAATACGGTGCGGATGAAGCGGTTGACCGAACAGATGACGCTATCGTAAGAGAAGTGCAAAAAGGAATCCGTGATGATTTATTTGAAACAATCATGACAAACGGTGCACAAGAAACCAACCTAGCGGACGGAACTCTACAAGGAGCATTAGCAACAGCATGGGCTTCACTTGAAACGTTGTTTGAAGATGATGATATTACGGTTGTAGCTTTTGTGAACCCGTGGGACATTGCAACGCAGATTGCAAATAAAGAATTGACACTTGAGAATCGTTTCGGGTTGAGATACTACACAGACGTTACTGGAACAGTGGTATTTTCTTCAACTCGTATTGACCGTGGTTCAGTATTTGCAACAGCATCAGAAAATATCCAAGTAGCTTATATTTCAAGCAACTCAGAAGCTTATCGAGCATTCAACATGGTTACTGACGAGTTTGGATATGTAGCAATGGCACATGACCGTCAATTAAACAACGTAACGATCGAAACAGTTCTATTATCTGGAATCTTAATGTTCCCAGAACGACTAGACGGTGTAGTTAAAATTGACATCACCGAAACCCCGGCTGGATAAACTAAATAAAAAAGGAGACTAACAAATGGCTAAATATAAAGCAAAGATTACATTTAGAGGGCTTGAAGAAGAAAAGACATTCGAAGCTAACGAAGAATTTGAGATGACGGTTAAACGCGCCGAAGAACTTCAAAAGAATATTGATGAAAAATACGAGGGGAAATACGGTCAAGTTGTAGAGCGCATCGATGAAGACAAGAATGGTGACGACAAAAAGAATGCTGAAAAGAAAGAAGATAAAAAAGATGATGAGGAAGCTAAATAGGCTTCCTCTTTTAGAGGAGGTTAAGAAATGGCTTATCTCACGTTTGAAGAATTTCAAACAATCAGCTTAGATGATGAATTGACCGAGGGAGAGTTTAAAAAGCTTCTTCCTCGTGCTTCATCACTATTAGACGTACAGACACGTAATTTCTATGTATTTAATGAGTTAGCTGATGATAAGGTCGAGTTTAGAAAGAATCGTTTTAAACAGGCCTTGGCGGCTCAAATTCAGTACTTTAAAGAATCAGGAGCTACAAGTCATTATGAACTAAACAAAGCGCCTCAATCGTTTTCTGCTGGACGTACAAGTGTTACAAACGCTAGCGGACGCAGTGGTCAAACAGAGAGCAAATCTTTAATCGCTGAAGAAGTGTATACGCTGCTATCTGGAACAGGTCTTTTGTATCGAGGTGTTCAATCATGATGCCAAAGCCTCCTAAAGAGTTTTGCATTGATTCGTTTGAGTACTTTGAGTATAGCGGTACAAATGATTGGTCGGAGCCTATCTATGAAGAACCAGTGACCATTGAGGATTGTCGGATTGACCGAGGTACTGAATACAGTTCGTCAACGTCAGGGAGACAACTTCTCTATAATGCGGTTATCTTTTGTTATGCAGATATAACTACACCATTGCCGACCTTTAAAACTCAGTCAAAGATACTTTTTGATGATCAAGAACACACGATTAAAAAAGTTATTCCAATTTATGAAGCCTACGAGAAGACCCTCTATGCGTATGAATTAGAGGTGATTTGATGGCTAAGGTCACAGTGGATATAGATTTGAAAGGCATTGAAGAAAAGTTTAGTGAAGCAAATTTGCAGCGGGGTCGGCGAGCGTTAGCCAATCAAGCGCTAGCAGATATGAATCAATATGTCCCTAAACAGGAAGGGAATTTAAGGCAAGCTTCTTCAATTGATATAGACGGAAGTGCTATTAACTATCATAGTAAATATGCAAAGAGACAATATCATGCGCCGGGTGGATGGAACTATACAACTCCTGGAACGGGTCCTAAATGGGATGAAAAGGCAAAAGGCAACCATGGGAAAGATTGGGTCAAGGCATTCGTGAAAGGGGCTGGATTAGACTAATGGATTTTCCAAATCGACTTAAAGATTTTATAAACAGTTTCAACCTTCCAATAGAAATGAAGTTGGGTTATGTAGACAGTGACGAATCATTTGTTATGTACCCACTGCCCGGCTCACGAGTGATTGACGAGTTCATGGATGGTACAACAGACCAGCGTCTTAACTTTGAAATTGCGATGAAATCCGAATATCAATCTAAAATTCATGAAGTTTTATGGGAAGTACAAAACAAACTAGAGCTGATGAATGATTTAGAAAGCCACGATGGCAGTTTTGACTTTCACAACTTAGAAATAACGAACAAACCTTTCATTAATCAAATAGATGACCAAGGATGGTATGTTTTTCTATTGGATATACAGGTAGAATTAACAATTTATGCGTAAAAGGAGAGAAATAAATGAGATATAAAGTAGCGAAAACGAAATTTGAAATTCAAAAGTATGTTAGCGGCGAAGAATATACAGAAGATGATTTTTTAGTCATTGGTAAACACATCAATGCGGCAGAACCAAGCAATAACGAAGAATCCGAAGAAGAAGGGTTTTTAGATGGTGACGGGACACCAGAAACAGACGTTACCTCGATTGCTGTCGGTTATAACTTTACTGGTTACCGGAACTATGGCGACCCTGCACAAAATCTAATCGCTGATATGGAGTTTGGTGTTGGTGATGACCGTAAAGTTTGGTTCAGACGTACATTGCCTGATGGAACAGTACACGTTGGACGTGCGACAGTTACCGAACCAGTTGCTGGTGGTGGCGAAGCCACGGCATACGACCAATTCGATGCGACGATTACTTGGGATAGAAAACCCGAAAAAGTTAGCGAAACTCCTGCAGGTTAATAGAAAAGGATGAGTAAATAATGGCTATTAAAATTAATTTAAGTACTCCCACCATTGATTTTGACTTTGGTGGGGTGCTAATCTCGGCAGACGTATCAGATAAAGCATTATCTCACATGCTAGACATCGAGAATAGCGAAGAATTTAAAAAAGCGAGCAAAGAAGCAGAACGTTTAAAAAACATTAAAGAAGAAGATATTTCTACAAAAGAATTCAATGAATTGCTTCAAAGAGCAGTAGATACGTATGATCTTGTTTATGCACCGATGTTTGGCGAAGGCGCATTTCAAAAGGTTTATGATGAAGCGAAAAGTATCGTAGCAACCGTCAGTGCATTCGATCAGGCAGTAGATCACATCACAGAGCATTATGAAGAACAGCAAACTAAAAAATCAAACGAATATCGCAAACGAAAAAAGAAATAGGGTGAGTATATGCTACTCACCGAAAAACGTCCTTTAAAAGAGCAAGTCTCTTTTAGGGGGCGTATTTTTTATATAGACATGGCATTTGACAATATTTTAACGATATTTGAAATATTAGAGGACAAAGACCTTTCGGATGCACAAAAACTTTTAGATACCTTGTATATGTTTACGAGTGAAGAAGAATTTTCCCCCGGCTATTTTGATTCAGTGGATAAAGTAGGATATGCCTCCGAATTACAACGGTTTATTTTTCAAGAAGTTTTAGATAGCTCTGAAGAAGAAGACGATTATATGGTGGACATCTTAGGAAATAAATTTAAACCGCCAAAAAAAGACGATGAAGAAGATAAAAAACGTACTTATGACTTTATACATGACGCAAAATATATTTATTCGAGTTTTTGGAAAGATTATCAAATTAATTTATACGACTTCCATGGAAAGATGCATTGGGAAGTCTTTTTGGCGTTATTCGAAGGGTTATCTGATGACACAAAAATCAAACAAATTATCGGCATTCGAACGAGAGAATTGCCTAGTGGAAAAGGAACAGAAAAAGAACGCGAAGAATTATTGCGTTTGAAGAACGTTTATAAGTTACCAGAAAGAGAGGTGGATTAATGGCAGACGGGACAGTCACGATAGAAATTAAGGCAGAAGGTAAACAGGCCGAGAAGTCGGTGCAAGGACTTAAGGGTGTCTTTGAAGGGCTAGGAAGCCACGTTCAAAAGACAACGTCAAAAGTCGGGGATATGGTTAAAGCTTTTGGTTTAGTTAAACTTGCTCAAGCGGGGTTTAACTTAATCAAAAACAGTATGGATGGTGCTATCAGACGATTAGATACACTTAGAAGTTCCGACAAAGTATTCGCAAACATGGGCTTTAGTGCTGAAGACACCTCTACTATGATGGATAATCTAAACGATTCAATCAGTGGATTGCCTACTCCTTTGGATCAGGCGGTGTCTGGTGTTCAGTTGCTATCTTCCTCAACTGGAGATTTATTAGGTTCTGAGAAGATTTATTCCGCAATGAATAACGCGATTCTTGGTTTCGGCGGAGACACTGAAATGGTCAACAACGCTGTTTTGCAACTCTCCCAAGGTTTAGCAGACAACAAGATTAATGGTGAAACATGGAACTCAATGATGAACAGTCAGATGGGGCCTACATTACGAGCTATTGCCGACATGATGGGCATTACTATGGGAGAGCTGAAAGAAGGCTTGTCGGATGGTTCAATCGCTGTAGATGACTTTATAGACACCTTAGTCACCTTGAACGAGGAAGGTGGCGGCGGTTTAGAATCGCTGCAACAAATCGCACAAGATGCGACTGGTGGTATTCAAACGTCCATGGCGAACATGCGTACAGCTGTTTCTCGTGGTTTGGCGAATATGATAGAGGCGATTGATGATGCCTTAGTTGCCGCGAATTTCCCGACAATCGGAGAAATGATTTCAAATGTTGGTTCGGTTATTGAACAAGCGATTACGAAAGCCTCTCAAGTCGTTGGCCCGCTTATTTTATTACTAGGTCGATTATTCGATGCGGTGCGGAACTCAACAGCTTTTCAGTCGTTTAAGGAAGTGGTTTCTACAGCTTTCGATACAGCTAGACAGGCAGTTTCTGATTTCGCACAATCGGAGACATGGCAGACGATTAAAGATGTGTTAAAAGATATTGCGCAAGCGATTCTCGATATTGATTTTGGCGAGATTATTTCTCAAATAGGCAGTTTCTTAGATACATGGGGACCATTGATTCTTGGGGTTTTAGCAGGTATCGGCGCTTTCAAAGCTATTACGTCTGTTATTGCTACCGTCCAAACAGTAATGACAGTTGTTACAGGTGTAATCACTGCTGTCAGCTCTGCCGGGGGTATTTTGGCAATTGTAATGGGTGCTTTATCAAGTCCAATAGTAATAGTGGCAGCAGTCATCGGGGCTTTAGTGACCATTGGAGTAACGCTCTGGAAAAACTGGGACACAATAAAGGAAAAAGCGCAGGAACTAGGAAACAGAATTTCTGAAACATGGAACAACATTAAAGAGTGGACATCTGAAACGTGGAACGGAATCAAAGAATCCGTCTCAAATGCAATGGATGATGCAAGTCTATCGGTCGCGACTAAAATGTCTGATATCGCTAGAAGTATCGCCGACAATTTAACCGAAAGTGATAACGTTGCCCTTCAAAAAGTGGGCTCAATTGTTGAAACGATGGTTAATAATTTTGATCATGCTTACGGCGAAACGGGCAGTGTATTTGCAGCTATCGGGGCAGTAATCTCTGGAGTTTGGGATGATATAAGAGCCAAAGCTTCAGAAGTCTGGGATAGCATCAAAGTTTACTTTTCAGAGTTATGGGTTTCAATCCAAACAGGTGCCGCTGAATCTTGGGAAGGCATCAAAATATACTTCTCGGAACTATGGCAAAGTATCGTTGATGGAGCAATTGCAATATGGACACCTATTCAAGAGTTCTTTGCTACTTTGTGGCAAGGCATACTAGAAACAACCTCTGTTGTATGGGAAGGGATTCAAACCGTCCTAAGTGTAGCGTGGGAAGTCATTAAAAATATTATTTATGTAGCCATTGGAATTGTAGCGGTGACCATTCAAACTGCGTGGAACGGCATACAGGTGGTGACACAAGCTGTCTGGGACGTCATTGGCGAATATATTCTAGCCGCTTGGGAGTTTATCAAAACCACCATTCAAACAGTCATAGGCGTTGTTCTTGAGATTGTCTCAACTATCTGGAACACAATAAAAGAATTAACTTCTACAGTTTGGAATGCAATCACAAATACAATTCAAGTTGTTTGGGAAAAAATAAAAAGTGTTATTCGAACAGCAGTGCAGGCAGCTTCTAATGTTATTTCAACAGCTTGGAATGCAATAAAGAGTGTTACCTCTACCGTATGGAATGCAATTGGTAGCGTTATTCAAACGGTTTGGAACACAATTAGAACACATATAACGAATGCTATAAATGCCGTTAAGAATACAGTAACTACCATTTGGAACGCGATTAAAAGTGTTACTTCCAGTGTTTGGAATGTGATTAAGTCAGTCATAACGACTGTGTGGAATAGCATCCGAACCGTGGTAACCAATGCAGTGAATACAGTCAGAAATGTAGTTACAAACGTCTGGAATGCAATTAGAAGCGTGACCAGTAGCGTTTGGAGTGCAATTAGAAGCGTAATTACTAGCGTTTGGAACACGATTAGAAGTACTGTGACAAGCGCCATAAATACAGTAAGAAGCATCATCACGAATGCTTGGAATACGATTCGCTCAACTACAAGCAGTGTATGGAACGGTATTAGAAGCACGATTACGAGCATTTTAAACAGTATTCGCTCTAAATTTAGAAGCATATTCAATGGATTAAGAAGCATTGTCTCAAATGCATTCAACAATGTTCGGAGCGCCGTTAGAAACGGAATGAACCGAGCTTTGTCCGCAGTCACAAGCATGTTCAGCAGATTTAGGAATGCTGGAAGAAATATTGTTACAAACATAGCAGATGGAATAAGAGGCGCTATCGGAAAGGTGACCGGAGCAATAAGTAGCGTTACCCAGAAAATCAGAGACTACCTACCTTTCTCCCCGCCTAAAGACAAATCCAGTCCATTAGTTGACATTCATAAAAACGGGATTGGTGAACAAATTGCCAAGGGTATAAACAGTGGTGAAGTTGAGGTTCGCCAAGCGATGCGGCACATGTTGGAAATGCCGGATGTTGATCGATTTATTCCGCAATTTGGAAAAGTTGGTGGCACAGGAATTACAAACAACCATTCCCAGACATCGACGGTAGACAATCGGAAATTTACTTTTAACGCAAACGCAAACGGAACAGAAAATAACGATCGCGAATTTTACCAACGGTTATTTAGAGAGTTTAAATATTACATTCAACAAGAAGGAGGGGCGTTCGGTGGCTGAAATTATTTATAACGGGCAATCAAGCAAAGATTACAATTTAAGAATCTATAGCGGGTTGACTTATGAACTATCCGCTTACGATGTGGAAACGGAGTCTGTTCCAGGTCGCGACGGCGTATTATTGATTGATAACCAACGGTTGAAACCGGTTGAACGCTCTTTCTTATTAAAATTAAAGGATGACGTCTCTGACAAATCTACAGAAATATCCGAGTGGCTAGGTGTCAAAGGATGGCACGACTTAGAATTATCGTGGGATGATGGCTATATATATCGAGCAACGGTAATCAATACAATTTCAATTGAAGAAGTACTAAGACAACTTGGTAAATTACAAGTTGTTTTTTTAGTGCACCCGATTAAATATTTTAAAGACAACCAAGAATTATCCATTTCGAATGGTGAAACAGTTATAAATCGCGGAAACGTTCAATCAAAGCCAAAAATTAAACTTATCGGAAATGGAGAGTCGGTCATTACAATTAATGGCAGAAGAACCGTTTTAGAAGACGTTCAAGGCTCAATCACTTTAGATATGGAAAAAAAGATGATTACTAGCGGCGTTTCGTCTGCATGGGAAAAGGTGGTTCGAGAGGAAAATTCTGAATTTCCTTATTTAGATATTGGAGATAACGCAATCTCTTGGACTGGAAGTTTTTCTATGACGATCGTCAAGAATGAAGGTGTGAGAATTTGATACCTGTACTTTATAAAAAAGAAGAAGAACAATATCGAAACTATGGACTTGGTGAAATAAGCGAGATACAATCGCCCGTTGTTAGACGAGAAAGACAAGGAAGTTATTACCAATTATATTTTAAATATCCAGAAAACGGGAAGTTTGCGGATGTGTTTGAAGAGGGAATGAAAATTAAGTCTGATGCTGGTGCAAGAACCAAGTGGCAGACTTTTGAAATTTCCAGAATTCTAAGAAAAACCAACCAGCCAATCGAAATCTTTGCTAAACACATTTCACAGAGTTTAAAAAAAGATGTGCTCGAGCCAGAGGTTTCTGTGAGGGATTCAACAGCAGACAACGCGCTATGGGTATGGAATAACAACCGTGTCGGGGATGAATCCTTTGACGTATGGAGCAACATTAGCTTAAGTTCTTCCACATCTTGGAGCATTCATAATGTATCAAATGCTTTTGAGGCCTTAGTTGGCGTTAGAGGCTCTATTTTGGATGTATGGGGTGGAGAATATGAATTCGACAACAAAACCATACGTCTGCATAGAGAGATGGGGCGTAAAGCGCCCATTATGTTGGAGTACGGAAGAAACATTGTCAGTGTCGAACAAGATCAACAAGATGACAATGTTTACACTTCCATTTATCCGTATGCGATATACCACCCTGATGGAGAAGAAGGTGCCGAGCAATCAGCAGAGCAAGAAATCATAACCATTCCAGAACATTTTGTAGATGGGAAATATCTGGAGATGCACAATTACAGAAAAATACAATTAGTTGATTTTTCATCAGAATTTGATAGCGAGAGCATTCCAAGTGTGGACCGTTTAAGGTCACTTGCTACGCAATTCGCCGAGAGAAATGAAATTGGTTCCCCTCAAGAAAACATTCGAGTGGAATATATCGACTTGTCCAAAACGTTAGATTATAAAGATTTTGAGGTCATGGAAGAAGTCGAATTGAACGATATTATCCCAATTTTTTATCCCAACTTTAATATCATTAACAATAACGCAAAAGTAGTGGCGACTGAATATGACCCGTCGCTCGAAGTATATATCGCAATTGAGCTCGGAGTTGTCGGCCAATCCTTCCGATCAATAACTGTAGGAAATATTGATTCACGACTTGAAAATTTAGAGAAAAAGGTTGACGTTACGGTTCCCTATTTAATAAACGGGCAAGGAAATAAAGTTTGGTATACAAAACCCAACGAAAATACGGAACATAAAATTGGAGATATTTGGTTTGAGGAAAATGGTCCATATACTCGAATCCGAGTGTGGAATGGAAATCAATGGATCATCGAACTTGATACAGAAACTTTTGCACGAGAAATAGAAAAAGCTATTGAAGAACAACAACGAGAACTTGATGAGATACGTGGAATTGCGGATAACGCTTCAGAAAAAGTTGACAATATCGCTGATGATATTTTGGATAATGTTTCAGAAAATGTACTGGAAAATGCTATAGAATATATAGACATCGAAATCTCTAAAATAGATTTTGGCGAAGACTTCAGTACGCGGATTGAGGAAATAAACCGCTTGGCGCAAGAAGCACTAGAAACAAGTAAAGTTTCTGGGGAGATTATTGGTAATGACGGCAGAACTCTATATAACCGCAACAGGCTGCAAGGTTCAACCTCAAGAACTATCACTCACGAATCTGGACAAATTATATTGCGACATAACGGTGAAGGCTTCATGAAGGGTGCTCCTTATGTTTTATCAATGAAGGCGGTAGAACTTAGATTCCCAGAACGTTCTCATACTACTGATATTAAAACGAATCTATATATAGATACAATAACGGAATACATTACGCTAGGAAGTGATAGGAAATGAGAATACCCATAACGAATGAGGCGAGTAACAAGATACAAGAAGCGATCAGCAACAATAAGGTTTTCACATTCACAAAGATTAGCCTGTCAGGGACGACCACTTATACCACGAGCAACGTTCATAAGCCGGCAGATGGCAGCGAGATTGGGGTATCAACTTTAATTGACAGTTCAAACATATCGGGAACACCACATTTCACATCAATGGACGTTTATGCTCGATTAGATAATGAAGCTGAGTTCATTGTTTCGTCAACTGACGTGGATATTAATTTATCTCAAGAAGGTCACAGAAAAATCATCCTAACTATCTACATGGATATTTCCGAAAGTGAGAATATCACCTTCCAATATAGCGGGGGAGATTCAGCATACCAAATAGCTAAAGAATTAGGATATAGCGGTACAGCTCAAGAATGGTTAGAAAATCTTAAAGGTGATAAAGGAGATAGGGGTCCCAAAGGTGACAAAGGCGACACTGGTAATATAGGTCCCCAAGGTATACAAGGTCTGACAGGTCCTAGGGGGTTGAAGGGAGACAAAGGAGACGCATTTGTATATTCTGATTTCACTCCGACTCAATTAGCAGAACTTAAGGGTGATAAAGGTGATGTAGGACCGGAAGGACCTCGGGGACTCAAAGGAGATAAGGGTGACCAAGGGGATAGAGGAGATAGGGGTCCTACAGGATCTATTGAATCTCTTGATTATGAATTAATATCTAACGCTTTAGGATTCGATCCCATGAGTAGTGAAGAACACACATGGAATAATCTTAAGTCTAAGCCTAACGAATTTACTCCTTCAAGTCATACTCACCCTGCTAGTGATATTACTAATTTACCAGATCTCAAAGGTGATAAAGGACCCCAAGGACCTGAGGGTGATGTAGGACCCAAAGGACCTAAGGGTGATAAAGGTGATAAAGGCGATAAAGGTGATATAGGACCGGAAGGACCTCAAGGGATCCAAGGACCCCAAGGACCCCAAGGACCCTCTAATTCGAACGCAATTACTTTACAGGGCGTTAATGCTTCTGGTTTTGTCAGAGTTGTTAATCATGGAAGTTCCGCCTATACTTCTAGACCAGCTGGTGCAACAGCCGTTTATTGGATTGGTACGGCTGAGCCTTACTATGCTCAAGATAATGATTTATGGATAGGGGGAAGTTGATATGAGTTTGAAGGTTAGACAAAATAATCAATGGGTGGATGTCCCTGAAGGATTGCAGTGGAAAGAGAGTAACGAATGGAAAAGTGGACAGTCAGAATCAGAATATGTATTGGTTTTGAGTGACTGGGCTCCTGCGGGTTTGGGAGTTGTAGAATATGTGGGAAGTAACAAATATATTATAATCCCAGAGTCTATATTTGGCGTTTCTGCAGACAGAATGAGAATCTCTCCTAGTAATATTACAGAGATACAAGGGGTCGCCACGACGACTAATCACCTCACATCTTTAAATAGTTCTTTTTCTAATCTAACTTCTTCTAAATTGGATTTAAGAAGAATGGATGTAAGTAATGTTACCGAATTTAGACAGACTTTTATGGATTCTAATATAGGAGAGTTAGACATATCATCTTTTGATATCCCTTCCAGTGCTTCTATATTCTTTATGTTCAGAAATGCGAATATTGATGTCGTTTATGTTAAAAACAGTTCAATAAGAAACAGACTTTCATCAGGGTCATCTGCCAGTGGAATTGATTTTGTCGTAGGAAGTATTGACTAATGGAGAGGAATGATTTTTTTATGCACATACAAATTATTGACGGTGAAATCACTTATTATAGCCCGAGAATTCCAGTATCTTCACATATTGAAACGAATGAAGAAATCGATCAATTGATTAAGCAGTTGGAGGAGTATGTTAGAGAACAACGAACGCCTGAACAAATTGCAATCGAACAAGCAAATGAAGAAGTTGTTCAAGCTGAAGAAAGAGAACAAATTGCCACTACAAATCTAAGAGAAGTTCAAACGCAACTCGGACAGATCTTAGAAACATTTCCGACTTGGAACCCAAATGGTGTGAATTATTCTGGAGTAGATCAGATTGTAAGGTTTGAAGACTCTTTATATCGAGTACTACAACCGCATACTTCCCAAGCAGATTGGCGACCTGACCAAGCCCCTTCTTTATTCGTAGACGTTACTACTCGGCAGGTAGGAGAAGAAACGGGGGAAATTCAAGAATGGGAACAGCCGGGTTCAACAAATCCTTACAATACAGGGGATAAAGTAAGATTTGAGGGGGATGCTTACGAATCAACCATAGACGGCAACGTTTGGAGCCCTGCCACCTATCCACAAGGTTGGCGAGTGATTGAAGATGAGGCTTAAGGTTGGTCAAGATTATATAGAACCAGTACGAGCAGGCAATCGAATAGAATTTAGTTTTGATGCTCCCGAAAACTTGCGCAGCGTAATACTAGAAGCTGATGATTTTTTAGGCGATATAAATTTAAATGAAATACAATTAGAACAATCTACTCTATCAACGCCTTTTGTAGAGCCGATGATGACTGAAACTGTTGCTAGTGGTTTATTTGAAAAAGTTCAAGGGATTAGTTATGAAATCACTGACCCTAACTCTGACACTTGGGCATCTATAATGCAGACTGTAGAAGGAAGTATTACTACTTACCATAAGGAAACTGTAGAGAGTACTGTAGCACATACCATTGACGATGTAATATTTGGTATTCGAGATATTATCAGCGGAGACCAAGCGAGTTTCAATTTAAGATTAGATGGTATTCAACAACATGTAAAAAATCAAATGTATTCTAGTATTCAATATCAACTAGCAGATTTTATAGGACATGAACTTGAAGACGTAGAAGGAAATATTAACCAGCTACAAAATAGAGCCGATGGTTTAGTTCGAAGTATATCCAATGTTGACGGTCGGGTTAATACAGTTCAAGATACGGTTGACGGTACTATTCAAAGAATTAGCGGCGTTGAGGGCAGTGTCAATACTTTACAAAATACCGCCGCTGGTTTAAGACAAGACATTTCTAACTTAGATGGAGATTTATTTGCTTTAGAAATTACAGCTAGTAATCATAGTAGGTCTATCTCTAATTTGGAAGGCAATTATAACACCGTTCGAGATACCGTCAATTCGCACGCTCGAATTATAAATGGCGAAGGCGGAAAGATTGCCGATATGGTGATGAACGATTCACTGTTTCGATTTAGAGTGTTTGATGAAATTGAAGATGCCAAAAGCTCTGTTTCCGTTTTGTCTGATTCGATTAATTTACGGTCTATGGGGAATCGAATTTATATCGGTGGAGCAGGTATTTTGATTGATGCTGAATCTGTCTTTATTGGCGATAGCACTCAAATTGCCAACGGAGTGATAACGAATCGGTTAATTTCCCCTTATGCAGAAATAGACGGGGCCAAAATTGCAACTGCAACAATTGGAGATGCACAAATTGCTGGATTGAATGTTGATAAACTCACAGGAAACATTGCGAACTTAGTGCAAGCCAATTTTAACTCAATATCATCGAGAGTAAAAATCGATTATTCTGGTTTAAAAATTGACACTGCAAGTTCTTGGGACATGTATCTAAGAAACTCTGGCATGGTAATCACGAATAAATATAATGACGAAGCGGGTAAGTTTACCGCACTGATTAATTCTTTAACCAAAGAACCTGACTCTTTAGGCATTGTAGCAAATCCTGGACACAGTGCTGTTATTGGTTTTAAGGGTGCTGAACCTTTACACAACAATAGTTGGAAGTCCGCCATAAGTGTAGACGGACTTACTGGGGCTATTCAATTACAGCAAAAAATATATTTTACAGGGGGGGAAATAGCGTTAAATGGGGCCCGCTTTTTTGTAAGTGAGGGCGATGAAGACTTTTTAAGTCTTCATTTTCACGATCGAGGTGGGGTAAAGTGGCAATACGGGAATTTTGACCTTGATATATTTCGAGGCGCTTCTGTTGGCTTCCTCGATAGCGGAGATATTATTGTGGAAGGCGACGGGGATCTTATTATTGATTCAATTAGACCCACTTATTCAGCGAACAACCGTTTATTATTAAGTAATTCTAATATTAGTAGTCAGAGGGGCGTTTGGATTTATGGTGGCGAAAGCGAGCAATCCGGGATATTTCTTGGCACTAATGGTGGTATGCGTATAAGAGCCGGTGGTAGAACTTACGATATGCAATCAATATTAAGTAATTTATAAAAAGAGGAGAATAATCTATAATGGAAAACTACGAGATTTTAAGTGTTAATCAAGCCTTGTCACAGATTGTCGACCAACCTTTGAAAGGCAAATTTAAGTTTAAAGTATTCAAGATTAAATCGGAGTTAGAAAATAAAGCCGTAGTCATTTTAAAAGCTTTAAGAGATGTTGAAGATAAAGAAGAACGTGATGAGATTCTCAAAGAAGAACAAGAGGTTACAGTTGATAAAATTACAGAGGGCGAACTCGAACAAGTCGACTTGTCACTTAAACAAATTGCAATGCTGGAACCAATTATCCAATTTAAGGATGAATAAAAGCTGCCGATTACACGGTGGCTTTTTCTTATGGAGAGGGTGCTTATGGATGAAAAAGTAATGCGAGCGGTAATCAAGCGTTCCAAAGACAACCAATTTTACTTTGTGATTGTTGCAAATAACGGCGAAACACTCGTGGCAAGCGAGACATACACACAGAAGCATAATGCAAAGAGCGCAATTAAATTATTGAGTGAACACACATTTGAGATGGTGGATGAAACAACAGAAAGTAGGTGAGTAAGTGAGAAAAAGAATTCGGCAAGTTAAGCATTTTGTCGGTCAGCACTTGAGTAGTTTTTGGATAAGCACCATTTTATTTGCCTACGGGCTTTTACTTATCTTTTTGCCTAGTCAAATAAGGCTGATTGAGCCACCGCTTAGAGTGGTGTTGATCGTATTGTGTCTAATGCTGCCTGTATCTAAAATTATTGCCCTTTATAAAGAGTGGGACAAAACAAGGGGGTGGATTCTTATAGCAATGGCGGTTACTTGGTGGTGGGTAGCGTGGCTGTATTTTATCCATCCGGCCGCTAACTATGGACCACTACTCGCTATTAGTAACGTTGGCCACATTTTTATCCACTTAGCAAGGGGGCGATTCGAGAGCAATGGATGACTTATGGAAAGTATTTGGATCAACCAGTTTCATCACTCTCGTCGGTTACATTCTAAAAAATAGAGAAGCAAGTAGAAGTTCGACACTGACAGAAATCGAATCCTTGAACGAGCGGTTGACCAAAGAAGTTAAGCGGATGGATGAACGTTTAGACAAAGCCGAAACCAAAGCCCAAGAAGCAAAAGAACGAGCTGACAAGGCTGAGGATTATGCAGAAAAGTTAGAAGATGAGAAGGACGAGTTGGTCAGGGAAAACAACTGGTACCAAAAGCGCGTCGAAGAATTGGAAGATCGAGTAGACAAACTGGAAGAAGATTTAGAAAAGGAGAGAAAGAAATGATTGAAGAATTAATGAATAGTGCAGTAGCGGTGGCGCTTGTTTTAGCGCCTTTGACCGTTGGAATTATCGAAGTGGTTAAGCGGACACTGAACGTAGCCGATAGATACTTGCCGGCATTGAGCCTTTTTGTAGGTATTTTAATTGCCGTTTTAATCGCCTTGGGAACAGGTCAAGATATGGTGCAGTATATTTTAGTAGGGGCAGTCGGTGGGTTAAGTGCCGCTGGATTGTATGATCAGAAGAAGATTGCCGAATAATGAAAGGAGTTATTTTAAATGTCAATTACAAATGATTTTATCAGATATTTAAGAAGCAAAGGGCATCAAGTCATTGACCGCCGTCGTGTATCTCTGGGGAGCAACAATCACAATCGCTCTTTATCAGGTTTAAGAAAAGGAGCTACCCATTGGGATGGGGTAGCTTTTGGGACGATTACAGGGCATGAGAACCATTGGAAAAATACACTTGGATGGTTAAATGGCGGTTACACAATATTTATTCACAACAATGGAAAAATCTATGTAAATTATGATTTTGAAAAACGAACAAACGGTGTAGGTGGGCACAACACACCAACGCTAAACTTTTGTTATGGTGGCATTTGGTCTAATCCGATGAACGCTAAGCAAAAACAGGCGATGAAAGATGCGTGGACGTTTGTTGTCAATGACAAGCGCATAAATATTAATAGCTTTAATGATGTTTTAGGTCACAACGAATTTTCTGGACACGCTTCAAATGATTGTCCGGGCATCAACATGAACACATTTAGAAATTATTTAAAGAGCGGCGATAATGCAGCGGTTACCGTGAAGCCTATTACGCCTACCGGTTCAAAAACGACTGGTGGATTATATGGGGCAAAATTGATTAAGAAAGAAGAAGCTCAATTTACAGTGACAGAAGATGCGGGCATCAAGGTGCGAAGCGCCCCATCAACTGAAGCCACTCATACCGGAACTCTTAAAAAGGGCAGCAGAATCAATTATAACGCTGTTTACGAAGGGAATGGCTATCGTTGGTTACGTTATACGGGAAATTCTGGGAACACCTTATTTGTGCCTTATCGTCCATCTAACGACCTTAAAAGCCAATGGGGTGTATTTGGTGATATCGGAAATACAGAAAATACTCCTGCATTACCTAAAGACAGCTCTGAACAAGTTGCTAGGGATATCGCAAGTGGAAGTCACACTTGGGGCAATGACCCTGAACGTTCCCAGAACTTGAAGAAAGCCGGCTATAACCCGGAGTGGGTACAAGCTAGAGTGAATCAGCTTTTAGGTGTGGGAGCAGTCAAATCTAAATCAACTACATCGGTTGCGGGTGCAAAGTTAGTCAAAAATGAATCGGCTAACTTCACTACAAACACAGCTATCAAGGTACGAAATGCTCCGTCCACTAAAGCGACACACACTGGAACACTTCCAAGTGGTGCGACTATTCGTTATGATCGTGTGTATGAAGGCAACGGATATAGATGGTTGTCGTATATCGGTGGTAGCGGAAATAGATTATATGTGCCGTATCGACCAATCAACAACAAAAAATCGTGGGGAACATTCCACTAATACAATAAACCAAGCCCCTATCTCTTAATTGAGGTAGGGGCTTTTTTGTGTTTCCAAATATAAAAAGGCAGCCAATAAATTGACTGCCCCTAATTTGCCCCTATTTTATATTTAACGTATAATACTTATTAAGAATGAAACCTTGCAAAATTAACTTTTTGCGAATGGATAATATTGTTTAAACATTAAAAGACGGAGAATGGGGGATTTGAACCCCCGAAACGGTTTTACCCGTTTACACGATTTCCAATCGTGCTCCTTCAGCCGCTCGGACAATTCTCCAATAATTAAATCACTTCTAAAGTGTATCATCCTTCAAACACCTTGTCAAATTAAAATAGATGGACAATAAAAAAAGATTGACAAGCAGGTTAAAGAGTATGTTATATTAGAAGAACTGGAACAGATTAAAGTAGGAGTCAGTGAAAATGAATCAAAAAAACTGGAAATTTTTTGCAGGGATAGGCCTTTTACTTGTGATTGCTGGAATAGTCATTTTTCCAGATGATCCGATTATCGGCATCCTTGCCATCCTTTTAGGAGTGTATAACGTGGTCAAAGGGTTACGTTTAAAGCGCGGGATTCAACCGCTTATTATACGTGAACAGATAAAGCGTGAACAAAGTTTAAAGGATGAAGTTGAAAATAAAATCGGTAAGACCAATAAAAAAGAATAAAGAAAAACCTTGCAAAAGCGATTCGCTCTAGCAAGGTTTTTGTATTTTATTTAGTCGTTCTCTTCAGATTCTGGTTCTTCTTGTCCAGAATTGCCGCTATTATTCGATTGCCTATCTTCCCCTTGGCCATTCCCTGGTTCGGGTTCAGGTTCTGGTTCCGATTCCGGCTCCTCTGGTTCTTCCGGTTCGGGTTCCGGCTCTTCAGGTTCCGGTTCGGGTTCCGGCTCTTCCGGTTCCGGTTCGGAATCTTCTGTGTTTTCCGGCTCTTCCGGCTCCTCGGACTCCAACTCCT
>JBHWQC010000187.1:0-31841 GCA_043425375.1 Atopostipes sp. | reverse complement strand
TAATTGATTTTCAATCAAATCCGTACGAACTGGACCAGGTTGTACGGTATTGACTGTAATACCCTTTGTAGCATTCTCAAGAGCTGCTGCTTTTGTAAAACCAACTTGCCCAAATTTCGCTGCAATATAAGCCGATTTGTATTTATCAGGAATACGCCCATGTGCGGATGAAATATTAATAATTCGACCATATGCATTATTTTGCATAATTGGCAAAATATGTTTTGTCATCAAGAATGTACCTTTTAAAATAACATCATTAACGAAATCCCATTTTTCAACAGGGAAATCTTCAATGGCCGAAATAAACTGTACACCTGCATTATTAACTAAAACATCTACAGTCCCTCTTTCAGCAAGGATTGCTTGAACTGTTTTCTCTACACTCATCTCATTTGCCACATCTACTTCGTATCCTTTAGCATTTCCCAAAGTTTCTGCTGCTCTGCTTGCTGCTTCTTCATTTAAGTCAAGAATGGCGACAAAGTCACCGTTTTGAATAAATTCCTCTGCAATAGCGTATCCGATCCCTTGTGCTCCGCCTGTGACGATGACTGTGCGATTTGTATTTGCCATATTTTTGTTCCTCCTATAAGTTTGATGATGAAACCTTGTTCATACTAAGAAAGATAAAATTGTACCATTATAAATAAGGTATACTCGGTGAATCACTTCTAGAGTCAATCCTATGCTTACTTCTCTACTTGTGCAAAATGTAAAGCACTCCATCATTTTTTAATGGCGTAGTGCTTTTTTATGACTCTTAAAATTGGTTGTATCCGTAATGAAATTATTTAAGACCAAGATCTACAAATTATTCATTTATTACCAAACGACGTGTATAAACGGCCTGTCCTGAATGCATAACCGCATCGTCAATGATTGAAACCAGTCGAGTTTGATGAGTAACTGGCGGTGTCCAATTTTCATCGACAATTTCATCTAAAGTCTCTTCGTTCAAGTTAGCAAGATAATCCTTTGCCAATTTGATACTTACATTTAAGTATTCACTTAAAAGTTCTTTGTCGGAAACAGTAACTTGTTCCGCCTCTTCTGGTGTATGTTTGTATTCGGGCGTATTGTCTGGTAGCGGTAAATCAAAACGTTTATTCCACCCGTCTCGTGTATACATGGCTTCTTCCCCTTTTAAATCAGAAATCTGCAGATCAAGTTCACGAGCCGTATGCCAAAAGAGCCAAGTGACTGATTTGAGTAAAGGATGCGGCATTTTATTGGCCTCTTCTGCAGTCATTTGATCTAAAGTTTCTTCAAGACGTTCTTGAACACGATCCAATAAATCTACTTTTATAGTTGTCATCTCGATCACTCCTTGAGGTTATTTTATCACCCATTAAAAAGGAAGTTAATTAAACCCTCTAATAATAATACGTATCTTTTGTCCATTCAACATTCGCTTCTTTTTGTTAGTTTGAGATATTTTTAAAAAAACAAACGAAATATCAAAGAACTTTTGTGCACATAGATATTTTCGACTCTTTTTGAAAGCAATTGGCATCATGTTATACTTTAGAAAGAAATTTTTCAAATAATATTCAGAAGGAGTATACATTATCATATGAAGAAACAGTCCTTTTTACATAGTTTGTTCCTTCTTGGGGCAGCCGGATTAATTGGGTGTGCCAATATGGATGAAGAAGCAACGGAGCCTACTGAAAACACCGAACAAGTCACTACGACTATAGAATCAGAGACCGCATCGGAAACCATAAGCGAGACAGAGATGGCTTATGAATCAGTGGATATGTCCAGTGACTGGGAAGCCCACTATACGATCGAAGTGAATCAATCCTTGCTGGAAAAACATGAAAATCAACATCAAGAAATGATGGAGACTTTCCAAAATGGTTCCTACACGTTTGAAGAACCCTTAGTTATCCAAGATCCTTACGGGAGGTCACCTCTGTCCGCAGTTGTCTTATTTGAAACCAATGAGCCAGCAGAAATAACTGTAACCGTGGATGGACAGACACCCGAAACAAGTATCTCTCATACATATTCCGATTACAAAGAAGAACATAAAGTCCCAGTGCTTGGTTTATATCCAGATAGAGAAAATACAATTACACTTACCGCTGAAACGGAATCCGGGGATACAATAGAGACACAGTTAGTACTAGCCACAAGTTCGCTTCCAGCAGATATGCTCGACTTTTCGGTGGAAACGGCACAGACTGACCGGATGGAAGAAGGTTTGACATTCATTCAACCTTCCTATTATCCAACAGCTGTTGACCATAACGGAGATGTTCGCTGGTACTCGCCGATAAAAACCTATAACCAGCTCAAGCGGTTAGACAATGGCAACATTTTGTTGGCCACATTGGAAGAAGGACGCGAGGACTACGACCACTTGACTGAGATGGATATGCTGGGGCGAGTGCACCAATCAATTACCATTGATATGGAAAATGTGGTTGACAGTCCGCCGCTTCACCACGACACCATTGTTATGCCAAATGGAAATTACTTAGCTTTATTACATGACGGCTCAGAAAATTATGTAGAAGATGAGCTGGCAGAATTGGACAGAGAAACGGGAGAAATTGTCCACCGCATTAACTTTAAAGACGTTTTCCCAGAGACAATGTACGAAGACTATACCGGTCACAACGAGGATGTCGGAGACTGGCTCCATATCAATACGGTATGGAAACTGGAAAATGAAGACGCCCTTCTCTTGTCCTTGCGCAACCAAGATACGATTCTTAAAATATCGTACCCGCAAGGAGAGATTGAATGGCTGCTTGCGCCACCAGAAGGATGGCCAGAAGATTTGGAAGAGTATGTGCTGGAACCAACGGATGAGTCGTTGGAATTTACTGCCGGACCGCATGCTGTAGAAGCACTTCCTGACCAAGATGGAGACGAAGACACATTGGATATCCTGCTGTTTGACAACAATAGAGTATATACTCGCGGAGACGAAGAAGCGAGTGAAGCGTACAGCCAGGCGATTCAATACCGAATCAATGAAGAAGAAGAAATGGTGGAAGAAATATGGTCAGCCGGTGCAAAACGAGGATCTGCCTTTTATTCACGTATCGTCGGCGATGCAGATTACCTTCCAAATACGAATCACGTGTTGATGACATCTGGTCATGTGCTCAATGAAGCAGAAAATCAACGGTCTTCTATTATTCTCGAAGTTACAAAAGAAGAAAATCCAGAAGTTATTTTTGAATTGAGATATGGACCGTTTGGCGCTAATGAATACTTTCAAACTTACCGCGCAGAGCGGATGCCGTTGTATCCAGGCAGTTAAAAAGAAAGGTTTAGATATAGTTTCTTCTCAACGGGTTGAGTGGTAAACGTGTTATCGTAAAGAAATAGCATTATTTCAACTTGTATTACTCATTAGATTTGAGTTAGAATTGATTCCGTAGTAAAGTACAAAGGATATAATTTTCTTACAAAAATTTAGAAATTTATCACTTTTTGTAAGGAAATGACTAAATAATAAGGAGGAAGAAAACAATGAGTGATTCTGAAAAGAATACACAAAAAGGCTTTTTTGGAATGATTGAGCGCGTGGGTAATACATTACCCCACCCCGTTATTTTATTTGTTCTATTAGCATTAGCTATTATCATCATCTCAGAAATTGTCGCTCGCTTAGGATTATCCGTCAATTATTTTGATGCTAGCGCAGGAGAAGAGGTGGTTGTCGAAGGTGTTTCCTTAATGACAGGCGATGGATTGGCCTACATTTTTAATAGTGCCGTCACGAACTTTACAGGTTTTGCCCCTTTGGGAACAGTATTGGTGGCTATGCTCGGTGTGGGTGTAGCAGAATGGACCGGATTAATTGGAACTACTTTGAAAAAATTATTAAGTAATGTTCCTACATTCTACCTATCCGCCGCTGTAGTGTTCGCGGGTATAATCTCCAATATTGCGTCTGATGCGGGTTATGTAGTGGTTATCCCCTTAGGTGCGATTATATTTGCAGCTGCTGGCCGTCACCCGATCGCTGGGTTAGCTGCTGGGTTTGCAGGGGTTTCAGGAGGTTTTTCTGCGAACTTAATGTTTGGTCCAACGGATGCCCTGCTCGTAGGAATTACAAACGAGGCATTATCGTCCGCAGGGATCAACTATGAAGTGGCTGTTACTTCGAACTGGTATTTCTTAATCGTCTCGACATTCATTCTGACATTAGTCGGCGCCTATGTAACAGATAAAATTGTTGAACCGCGTTTAGGTGAATATACTGGAGATTATATACCAGATGATGAGCCGATTACAAATGAGGAAAATAAAGGCATGCGAAATGCGTTAATCGCTTTAATTGTGTTTTTGCTTATTATGGCTTTCTTGTTGATTCCAGAAAATGCTCCTTTGCGTTCATTAAATGAAGAAACTGGTCAAATGACATTGGATGCTTTCTTGTCCCAAGGGTTACTCTTTATGATTTTCTTGCTGTTTGCGATTCCCGGATATTTTTACGGACGTACAACAGGTAAAATCAGATCATCCCATGATTTAGTTGAAGGAATGACCGAAGCGATGCGCTCAATGGGCGGTTACTTAGTTTTAGCCTTCTTTGCTGCTCAGTTTATTAATTACTTCTCTTATACTAGATTAGGAACCCTTATTGCGGTGGGAGGAGCCAACTTACTTGAAACGATTGGATTTGTCGGTTTACCGCTTATTTTAGCTTTCGTTTTAGTCACAGCATTTATTAACTTGTTCATTGGATCAGCTTCGGCTAAATGGGCCATTATGGCGCCTGTCTTTATTCCGATGTTGTATGAATTAAACATTGCGCCTGAAATGACGCAGATGGCTTACCGTATCGCAGACTCATCTACCAATATTATTTCACCGTTAATGAGTTACTTTGCCATGGTTATTGTCTTTGCGCAGCGTTATGATAAGAAGAGCGGAATCGGAACATTGATTTCAACCATGCTCTCTTATTCTATCGCCTTCTTAATTACTTGGTCAATTTTACTCGCTATCTGGTACTTCTTTGGATTGCCACTTGGACCAGGTGCACCGGCAACACTCTAATGGCTATAATTTTAAAAAACGGACAGCTGTTTGTAATAAAAAACAGCCGTCCGTTTTTTTATTACTCATAGCTGACTTTCCTCTAGTCTTCTCGTTTTCAGTGTTCATTCATTTTTGAATCCCCTCAGGCAAGTTTTTTCTCTAAAAGGAAGCTGCTTAAAAAAGTGCCTGTTCTGGAGTAATATCAATGGTAAACGCTTTTATTTTAATTTAAAATGTACATACTTGGAGAGGACGTTTACGTTCTTTCCAAGAGCTAGATATATAAAGGAGGAAGTTAAAATGGAAAGAGACCCGTATGTTGTTGTAGGTAAGTATCGTGATCCAGTCGAAGTAAAAGCCACATTACAAAGACTAGAGCGTGAGGGCTACGCCCGGGCAGACATAGCACTCTTTTCTAGTCGTTCGAATTTCGATCAATTTGAAGATACAATGGGTGTGGATATGCATACGACAGATGATACTGCTTCAGTAAGAGATGATGCAGACCACTCTTTTTGGGATGAAGTGAAGGATATGTTTACAATGGATGACGATCGTGAGGTAGATACGACACAAGATGACTTTTTAACTCCTTATAGAGAAGATATTACTAATGGCTATACAATTATTGCTGTTCGCAACTATATCGGTGATGCAGGAACTGAAATGGATATGACGGATACAGATGTTTCAACTGAACTCGATCGTGAAGTTCAGGACTCCCCAGAGATAACAGACGGTGAGAAAATTCAGTTAAAAGAAGAGCGCTTGCATGTTGACAAAGAAGAAGTCCAAACGGGTGAAGTACATGTTACGAAAAAGACGGTTCATGATACAGAAACCATTGAAGTACCTGTCGAACGTGAAGAAATTGTCGTCGAAAAAAGACCAGTTCGTGATGGAGAGGTAGATATGACGGATTCTGATTTTGATGATGAAACAGAATCTATCACCATACCAGTGAGGGAAGAAAGAGTGTCTGTAGATAAAGACACTGTTGTAACAGAAGAAGTTGAAATTAAAAAAGAACACGAACAAGATATCGAACACATTTCTGAAGATGTCCGCAGAGAAGAAATTGATATTGAGTCAAGCGGGAATGTACGAAGAAAAGATACACATGTAGATGATACGACAATTGATGCCGATCGTTCTGATGTAGTGGACTCTGAATGGGAGGATCCGAATCGAACAGATCGTATTTAATAAAACAACCACATGATAGTTAATAAACACATTCTTTCAACTCTTAGCAGGTGGAAGGATGTGTTTTTATCTATAAATAAGTAACTTACTTGTTATCTATCATTAAAAATTGCCTTAAATTTCGAATACGTCCATTAACAATATCCAGATTTGATTTAATCTAAATCTACTTTAACTTTAGGCGACGAGTTTCAAACACTACTGACTATTTTCAAACAATTCTTTGGATTAGTGGATCAATTAGAGAGAGGAAGATTTTTTATGACTGTAAAATCGATTCTCTTTGATTTAGATGGTTTACTTATCAATTCTGAAATTGTCTCTTTTAAGATTTATAAAGAAATATTATCCGTACATAATCAAGAATTCACTTTAGAAAATTATGCCCAAAATTATTCTGGACGAGCGGGTATCCTTAATATGGAAAATATCATCAAAGAATATGATCTGCCGTTTAGTGTAAAAGAAGGTATGGCATATTCAGATGGCATTGAGGCAAAAAATGTAGAAGCAGGTATTGATTTGATGGATGGTGCTTTGGAACTTTTAGCCTATCTAAAAGAAAATAAGTATGAAATTTCTCTTGCTTCTTCTAGCACAAGAGACCGAACCTTCACGATTTTAAAGCAAAATGATATTTTTAACTATTTTAGCCACTTTACTTTTGGTCCTGAAATTGAAAATGGAAAGCCTGCACCGGACATCTTTTTAATGGCCTGTGAAAAAACTGATTTTCAAAAGAATGAGACGTTGATCTTAGAAGATAGCGAGTCAGGGATTCAAGCTGCCCTTTCAGCAGACATCCCCGTCATTTGTGCACCTGATATGAAAATGCCTAGTGAGGATTTGTTGGAACTAACTGCGGACACATTGCCTTCACTCCACGAAGTTATTTTATGGTTAGAAGGCAATCCGTCTTAAATTTTTCAAAAAATATCCTTGCTTCAAAGCCTATTGTTTGAAAATTTCTATCAGTTTGTTAAGGTTACTTTAGAGATGCGATGGAGATAGTTTTTTTCCATTGATGAAACTGAAAGCAAATAAGATAAGGAGAGGATATTTTTATGAGTATGAATATTGTTGGTGGAGCTTTTTCAAGTGCGACAGAAGCAGAGAAAGCAATACAGGATTTAGCCGACTTAGGATTTACAAAAGATGACATCTCTGTTTTTGCCCAAGACGAAAGCCAAATTGAAGCGATTGAGGAAAACCGTGACATGGATGTCACAACAAACACGGAAGATCGCGGAAGTAACGCTGGCAAAGGTCTTGGTTGGGGAGCTCTGTCAGGTGGTATCTTAGGTGGTATTGCAGGTCTCTTAGCAGGAGGCGTTGCGTTATCCATTCCAGGGGCTGCACCACTCGTTGTAGCAGGTGCCGGTTCAACTGGTTTAGCTGGAGCCCTATCCGGTATCGTCGGTGGGGGAATAATCGGTGTCTTAGTAGGTGCTGGTTTACCAGAAGAACAAGCCAAAGAATATGAAGAGTACATCGAGAATGGAAATATTGTTGTTATCGTCAAAGTGGATGACAGTCAAAAACAACAAGTTCAAGATGCGCTGAACTCTGGTGGATCCGAACATACCACAATTTACAAAGCAAAACCTGAATAAGAATAACTAGAAAAAATTTAAAAAGATGAAGCAATAAGGAGACTGACAAAAAGAGTCTTCTTATTGCTTTTTTCTTTCTGCTTTCTTTTTCACTCTCTCCCCTACAGCACTTCAACTAACGTAATCACTCCTAATAAAAAAATTAAGCAAAAAACATAGTTTCTAAATTTTAGTGTATCGATTCTTCGATAAATAAAACTTCCTAAAGCAACTGCAAGCAGTACCGCAGGAATCGATGCGAGATAATAAATCCCTACTTCTTTTGTCCAAAATCCGCTTAAAAAGTGGCTAAACAAAATAAAAGAACTCGAAATAATAAAATGCGATTGTACATTCCCTCTGTAAGCCCGTGGTTTCCAATTTCTTAACGTGGCATATAAAACGATCGGTGTACCATTGGTATTATAAGCACTACCCAGCATTCCCGAGAAAAAACCAAAAGGAATCGAATAATTTGAATTTTGAAAGGCTTCTTCAATTTTCTTGTGCTGGTGTTTGGGACCTAAAAGGGAATATAGGGCATAAGCAATCAGTAAAATACCCAATAGTGATTTTACCCATTTTTGATCCACCTTTTGAATTAGCAAAAGCCCAAATGGAATTCCCACAGCTGTAGCAATCGACAGCTTAGTTAAAACGATTGTGTCTTTATCTTTCCAGCCTGAATAGGCAAAGAAAATAGCCACAGTAAAGCCCACGAGCCCAACCAATGCGACAGCCACTGAAAATGGAATGGGTAGAAAAGCTAATAAGGGCATGCTCACAACAGCATCTCCAAAACCAAACGTGGAACGCATCAGTGACCCTAAGAGGATAGCCCCTGCCACAAGTATTATAAGTCTATAATCCATGTGTCCTCCTATCCATCTAGTCTTTCTTCTTCATGAGTGGTGGCAGTTTCAGAATAAAGATAAAGCTCGTCTTCAGGCAGCCACTCCCCATAAAAAATATCTTCAACGTCTGAATACCCTTCTTTATTTAATTCCTCACGCAACCACTCTTCGTCTTTGCCAATTGTCTTTAATATATCATAATCAATACGTCCTTCGTCTATTACAAGAATTGATGGCGCTGCTTCTTGAGCTTTTTTAATCACTGTGACGCTACCATTGATTTCTAAAATGACATAATTTGCTTCTTTCAAGGTATAACAGCCCTGCTGGCGCAACAAGGCTCGAAGTTGTTCTAAATCGATATGGTTCTTTTTTAACGCTTCTTTATTTATCTGCCCCTCGCTAATTAAAACAGAAGGTTCGCCTTGCAGAATTTTTGAAGCAACTTGTGTTTTCTCTACTATTTTCTCTACGAAGTAAACGCCGATGCCCCAAACGGCTATGGCAAATAGTTGGTGAAAGACTGAGACCGCCGAGTCGTAAATACTGGTTTCCAGTAAACCCCCAAGGATCAGCACATACAGCAAATCAAAGGGAGTGAGTTCTGAAACGGCCTTTTTACCGATAAGACGAAAGACAATAAATACGGCCAGAGCTCCTACTATCATTTTTACTAAAATATCTAAATACATCTTCTCTTCCTTTTCTATTAATTAAACCATTCATCACTTCTCCTATTATAACACGAGAATCGCTTCGTTTTTCAGCAAATGCTAGGTTTTCTATAGCGAAAAAAGCACACATCTCTTTGATGAGGTGCGTACTTTTAAATAAATCTTTTAATTTTTAGTTCGGATACGTTCACTGATAAAAGCTCTTGCTTCTTCTCCTTCTGGGGTATTGAAGATGGCATAATCATGGACCATTCCTTCTTTCACGTACAGATGGACCTCTCCTCCGGCCTCTTCCATATAGGCTTTAAACCGTAAAATATCTGGGTACAACATTTCATCTCCACCCACTAGAATATAAATTGGCGGTTGAGTGTCTAATTGAGTTGTATAGAGGGGACTGACTAAGGGGTGATAAAGATTGTCTTCGCCTCTGGCCCACAAACGCCCCGTTGCTTGAAAATAATATTGTGATGGCAGCAACGTGTCTGACGCCTCAAATTTTTTCATGTTCGGATTCTCTGCCCCCGCATCTAACCATGGTGAAATGAGAATTAGTTGTCTGGGTTGTGGTAGATTTTCATGAGCAAGTAAACTGCTAAGCCCAAGAGCTAGCCCTCCACCTGCGCTATCCCCCATAAAAGTAATATTTGCAATCGAAACAGTATTTGCCACCGTCTGTCTATAAGATTGAATGATTGTGGGATAAGCATCTGTAAAGTCATAGTGAGGCGCTTTTGGATAAATCGGCATCACAACTTTTGCATCTGTTTGTCGAATAATAGCTTCGACTGTATTAAAATGCGGGAAAGCCGGTTGGAAAATATAGGCGCCCCCATGCAAGAAAAATAGAACTGCTTGATTGTTTTTGTTTTTATCATTAAAGATTAGAGTCTGCATATTCTCTATGTACACTTCTTCTGTTTTTATCCCCTCAAAACGAGGTGCTGGCACACGCGGATTCGTATTGTCTCCAATGACTTCAATGCCTTTTTCATATAATTTTCTAGACTCGATTTTCTTAAGCGGATAAGAAATTAGGCCAAATAATCGCTCAAGCAGCCAGCTTTGCAGGGACTGATCGGTATCCGCCCTCTTGTAGTTAATGAACATTTTTCCTGCCAGACCTATACCTATCAGACCCGCAGCAGCTAGCATCTTGTTAACTCTTTTTTTATTCCCGATCCTCAATTCTCCTCTCATAAAAGTTAAAAACAGCACCCAGAAAGTGGCATGCTGTTTTTTTTAGTGTTAGTTTGTTAAATCAATCGATTCTACTTCTTGATTTTTTGTTCCTCTGATATATACATTTTCAGGTGTTAATTTTAAGATTAAGATGTTGGGATCGTCTTTTCCGTCAAAGACTGCATTCATCGAGGCATTCCATAAGTGGTCAATCAACGAATCGTCCTCTGTAACAGACACTTCTGCTTCAATCTCTACAAAATTCTTATTGAAGAGTCCTTCTTCATAACCTAATAATACATAAGCATGTGGATTAGCTTCAATCTCTTCCACCTTAGACGTTCGTCTATCCGTCATTGTATAAAGAATAAACCCTTCATTGTAAAAAGTCATATAGCGTGCTTGTGGTTTATTGTCTGGAGTGACTGTGGACATAACACCAATATTGTCTTTTTCAATCACCTTTAAAGCTGTATCTCTTATATCTGCCATTCTTTACCCTCTCCTCTTCATTGATACTATAAGTATGTTACATACACTCGAAAAATTCAATATAAACGCTTGTGCATAAGCTCTATTCCTGTAAAAAAGGCTTAGCCGGCGGTCTGACTGCTGCCGGCTTTGGTACTTAAAGAGGGCTGAAAAACCAGTCGTTTCACCTGTAAAGGCGTAAGAAATTTAGATTGATTTAAACAAAATGAGCCCCTTTTCTCTAAGAACATTAAAAGAAAAACGCTCATCTTTTTAGTTGCTTTTTAAAGATCAAACAATGTATTAAAAATTTCTGTCATCACTGGATGATTAATCATTTGATTTTTTAAAACGGTATAAGGCAGCTCATTGTCCATCGCTAATTTCACATAATTCACCAGTTCATGTGATTGGTCACCAAAAAGTGTGACTCCCAGAATTTGATTGTCTTTACGATTAATGACGACCTTGTACAAGCCCCTCTTATCATCGATTATATCTGAACGTGTCGTGGAAGAGACAGGAGTAGTATTGGTGATCACTTGATATCCTTTTTTGTTGGCCTCTTGTTCAGTTAAGCCGACTTTAGAGAAAGGAGGATCTATAAAAATAGAAGAGGGTACATTTTTACGGTCGGCCACTAAACGACTTCCATCTTCGCAAAGGAAATTATAGACAATCTCTGCATCTTTATTTGTAATATAAGTAAACTGCTCTTCGCCGCGGACATCCCCTACAGCGAAAACACCTTCAACGGTTGTCTGCAGATGTTGATCCGTTTGAATGCCGCCTGTTTTGGTTTGTTTTATATCCGTATTGTTTAAGTTTAAACTGTCTGTCTGAGGTTTACGGCCTACTGCAACCAGTAAAGCATCGAAAGAAAACTCATCCCCATTCTTTGTTGTCGCAAGAACACTATTCTCTTCACCATTCACTACTTTTTCAACGTCCAGACCATTATGAATGTTTATGCCTTTATCTGCAAGTACTTTTTTAACCTCTTTTGCTACTTCTGGCTCTTCGCCTTCAAGAAACGTCTCAGCTGAATCAATGACCGTTACTTGGGAACCGAAATTTTGGTAAATGGAAGCAAATTCTAGTCCAATATTCCCGCCGCCGATAATTCCTAGTGTTTCTGGCAAATCTTTTTGAACTTGTAGGGTCGTGCTGGTGTAGATATTTTCTGTTTCTTCTAGTCCATCAATCGACGGAAAAACTGGCTCTGAACCTGTATCAATAATAATATGTTCTGCTTCTAATTCATAGGTGTCATCTTCCGTTTCAACTTTTACACGATAATTATCGATAAAAGAGCCCGTTCCGGTGTACAAGTCTACCAGTTTATTTTGTTCCATGGCTTCTTTTTCAGCTGTTCGATTCTTTTTTACCACATTATTTCGACGTTCAATGGCTTGGGTATAATCTTTACCCAGTTTAGAATCATGTTCTAAAATCTTTGTAGGAATGCAGCCGATATTGATACAGGACCCGCCGTAACTACTTGCCTCATTTTTCTCAATTAAAGCGACTTTCCAATCTTTTCCTGTCAAAAAGTCAACTAAGGAAGCGGCTCCTTGTCCGAATCCAATAAGAATTGCATCATATTTCATTTGCACGTCTCTCCTTTTCTAATCCTTCATGCGTTCTTATTCAATTTAACAAGAATCACTCTAAAAGACTATTGATTCGTTTTTTCTGAAAATAAAAACACTTCAAAATATTGGTTGAATTTTCAGCTAATATTTTGAAGCGTTGGTTTGTATTTAATTTAAATCAATCACTTTAAAATCGTTACGTTCATTGACTTGCCCTTCCAATTCGTCACCCACTTCTACAAAAGGTAAACGATCATCTAGGTGAATATTTGCTTTGTAAACGGAACCATCGATTAAGAAGTAATAAATGGTATCGCCAGCTACTACAGCCTGTTCAATATTCTCAACCGTTCCGGTAATTTCTTGTAATTCTTCTGCTGTTGTCACTTCTTCGACTGCTTCCGTGTCGTCCTCTTCCGCTTCAGTTGTGTCTGCAGCGTCTCCGCCGGTTATGGTCAATACTAATTCATCCATAGTACTTGAAATCGTTACATCTTGATAGTCTTGTGCATCTACTAATGCATACGACCGGACTAAACCCGATTCATCTTTTAACGAAGAAATATAATACGGTCGTCCTTCTATAGTAATTAACAGCGGGAAGGTAGATGTATAACGTGTATGCTGTACTTCCCCTTCTGCAGAAGCCATCGCCGAGAATTCATCCGCAGATGTCGCTGGGTAATACTCCCCTTCTTTTGTCCGTAAATTGACGAGATAAAAGCCGATGTTTGAAGCATCACTGTTTACTGAAGTCACACCTGTGTAGAGAAACATATCGTCGCCAATCGACAGGTAATTGTATCCGTCGGTTGTGACACGAACCCCTTGTTGACCAAAAATAGAGTTCCAGTAGCCATCATTATACTGTCCGGTCATATCTAGTTGATCAATCACAATATCTGACGCATACACACGGTCAATCCAGCTTGGCGTCTCTTCTAATGCAAACTTTTCTGTCTCCCCTGTTACCGCATCTAAGACAATAACACCATCCGGCTCCAACTGTCGGAAAGCAAAAATATTTTTATAAGTCGTTGCGACATAATAAGGATGCCCTTTATCATCCACTTCAAAGGATGGATCACGGAACAGAGTCGTCGGGTAGCGAAGATAGAGATGCAGATTGGCGTTTCGAAGAAAGTATTCTGAATTGGTATATTTCATTCCGCCTTCTACATTGATTACTTCGACGTCCCCGCTTACCATATTTACTAGCAAGTAGGCCGGGATTCCTTCTTTACGGTTATTAAACCAGCGAATAAAGCTGGCGTATTCCAAAGGCGTGACTCGATAAGGCTCTCCTTGGATATTAATTTGCGTATACGCATCTGACGTGACAAACTGTGAGACCAGCTCATTCATTGAACCGAGTTGACGATCGCCTAAACGTTGCGCCGTATCTCGATCCATTAAAGGTATTTGGTTTAAATCAATCTCTGGATAGTCCTGTTCAAAGGATTTTTCTTCGACTTGAATCAGGTCAGCGTAGTCATCGGCTCGAAAAAGCGGACCATTAAAAATGTTGAATACGGTAATACCCAAAACAAGTAAAATGGGGATGGCGCCTATAGCCGTAAGAATTTTTGTACTCGCAGGAGGTACGTCCACTTCATTCGTATAAAACTTAATGTAATAATTCCCTGCTTCAATTCCTATCATCACCAAACCAACTACAAATAGAATCGTCCGAAAATGCGCACTGTGTAAAGATAAGGGTACTTGTCCAAGCAGCAAATAAAGAATCACAAATATAAACAGCAAGGGGTAGCCCACTCGTCTTAATTTTATCGATCGAAAATTTTCCAAACAATCATCTCCTCTAAATCTTTTCTGCTGTACAAGCATAGCATAAAAGATGGGCTATTTTAGATTTTCCGATAAAAAAAGAAGCCGATTCTGTCGACTTCTTTCAAGGGTTAAATATTATTAAACATTTTTGCTAGATGCTTATAGGATTGAACGCGTGCTTCATGATTGAAGATGGGCGCATACACCATCACTTCATCGATGTCTAATGACGCCTGTTCTTCTGTAAGGATACTTTCTACATGAGCGGGTGTTCCTTTTATCAAGAACCGCTTCTCATATCGTTCATTTAAGTAAGCTTGTTCAGCTTCTGAAAAAGTGTAGTCTTTCACCTCTTCAGGATCCATATTTTGCATAAGTTGCCCGCGCACCAAAGCAATTTGAGCGAGTTCAATGGGTTTGGCTAGATAATCTGCCTCTTCTTTTGAATCGGCCACAATAATTTGATAACTGACCATCACAGAGGGGTCTTTAAAGAATTTACTCGGTTTAAATTGATTTCGATACAATGCAAAAACACTTGGATCTGTCTCGATGCCAAAAAACTTAGCAAAACTGTAGCCCAATCCCATTTCAGCTGATTTTATCGCAGACTGTCCGGAGGAGCCAAGCATCCACGGTTCAACTAAAGTTTTCGTATCGTATGGAACGGCCTCTGAGTTTCCATAAATACCAGGTGCTTCTTCATCCAGTAAGTACTTTAAAATCACTTTAATTTTATCATATTGGTCATCAAAAGGATCCGGTTTCCCTTGCGCTAGAGCTGTGATTTCATCGGGTCCTCCGCCTGGCGCCCGCCCTAATCCAAGATCAATCCGATTCGGTGCTAAGGTCGTGAGTGTCTTAAAGTTCTCAGCAATTTTTAAAGGGGAATAATGCATAATCATCGTTCCGCCTGTTCCAAACCGCAGATTTTCAGTAATCGCTGCCATATAAGCGGCCATCAATTCAGGAGAAGAACTGGCATGTCCTTTTGAATTATGATGTTCGGCAAACCAATACCGTTTGTAATTCATCGCTTCTATTTCTTTGACAAAACGCTTCGTCCGTTCATATCCCTCTTCTGGTGTTTCGCCTTTGTTCAATGTAACCAAGTCGTGTACGCCTAATTCCATTTCAGTCATCCTTCTTTCTTCTCTTCTATTGTATCAAATTTTCGCGCGAATACTTATTATTAAAGTGCAACATACAAAAACCGACAAGACCTATGCCTTGTCGATTCTTCTTATAGTCTAGTATATAATTTATAATACTGTCCCTTATCCGCCATCAATTCCTTATGGTTCCCCACTTCGATAATATTTCCCTCATCAATCACATAAATGCGATCACTTTCTTCGATTGTCGTTAATCGGTGAGCGATGGTAATTGTCGTTCGCCCTTCAGCTAATTTATCCAGTGATTCTTGAATGATAATCTCACTGGCATTGTCTAAAGCGGAAGTCGCTTCATCAAGAATTAAGATTTGTGGATTTTTCAAGAAAACCCGTGCAATGGAAAGGCGCTGCTTCTGCCCGCCGGAAAGACGTACTCCGCGCGACCCAATATCTGTGTCAAAGCCTTCTGGCAAGGCATCAATAAACTCCGTTGCCCCGGCTAACTCCGCCGCATAGCGTACTTCTTCATCCGTCGCATCGAGCTTCCCGTAGCGGATGTTATCGGCAATGGTTCCCGCAAATAAATAGACATCTTGCTGGACAATGCCGATATTGTTTCTTAACGATTCAAAGGTTAAATCGCGGATATCTATTCCATCGACACGAATCGCTCCGCCTGAGACATCGTAGAAACGCGGAATCAAGTTGATAATGGTCGATTTACCCGCACCGCTCGGCCCGACAAAAGCAACTTTTTCTCCGGGTTCAACTTGAAAGGAAATTTCGTTCAGTATAGCTGGTGAATCAGGGGAATATCTAAAGTCAACTTCATCAAACACAATCGAACCTTTCACATCTGTCAGTTCAATTGCATCTTGTTTCTCGGTTAATTCAGATTCCGTTGACATGATTTCATTAAAGCGTTCAATGCCCGTAATTCCTTTTTGAAACTGTTCAATAAATTGAATAATCCGGCGTAAACTCGTCACCAACATATTAATGTACATGATAAATACGATTAAATTGGCAGGGTCAAACTGATTATTGATAATTCCCATTCCGCCAAAGACGAGGACCACTAAATACATCAGCCCTTCAAATAAGGAAGTGGTGGAAGTAAAAGAAGCCATCGCTATGTAAAAATCTTTTTTTATCAAGAGGAAATTTTGGTTTCCGCCCTCAAACTTATCGATTTCTGTGGCTTCATTGGCGAAGCTTTTCACTACTCGAATCCCCGATAAACTATCCTCAATCCCCGCGTTCAAATCTCCAACCTGTCTTCGCTGGTTCATTTGTTCTTCTTTCATACTTGTCCGGTTTTTTCTGGAAAAGAAAAACATCATCGGCAGCAACAAGAAAATAAGCACGGTTAAGGGAAGATCAATACTCCCTAATACTAGAAGTGATATCACCACTTGAATGGTTACGATAAAAAACTCTTCCGGCGCATGATGCGCAAATTCCGTAATATCGGCCAAGTCGTTGGTGACACGCGTCATAATCTGCCCGACTTTTGTATCATTATAGTAACTTGTTGGCAATGCCATTAAATGGTCGTACAAATCACTGCGCATATCCGTTTCAATCATCGCACCCATTCGATGTCCGATATTAGTCATAAAATACCGAGCAATAATTTCAATAATCTTTAAAATTGCATAAGTGATACTCATCGATAAAACCACCGAAAGCGTTAAATTACCCGCAATCCCTAAATCGGTAAATTCACTTAGGATCAGAGGTAAAATAAAGCCAGCGATTGTCGTTAGGGACGCGGCTAGTAAATCAAGCACTAAGACGCGCCAATATTTTTTGAAATAAGGCAGGACTGTTTTGATTAAATGTAATGTAGAATTCATATTTCTCTCCAACTATCTATATTAAATTTGATTCTATCATCATAACATACCGTTTTATGGGAATTCTACTTTTTAAATTTTTCCATAAATTCCATGTTCTGATCTGTAATGAACTGCTCCAGCACCTCTAAAACTGCTTGCTCTTCATTTGTTCCAATCTCATAGTCACAATAGTCTTTAAACTCTTCGTCCCCATTTTCCATAGCTACGGAGTACTTGGCAAACTCCATCATACTGCTGTCGTTTAAACTATCGCCAAAGGCAATGGTTTCTTCGGGTGAAATCTCATTTTCATCTTGTACCCATTTCACAGCTGCGCCTTTTCCGCCTTCTGCGCTGTAAGCATCTAGCCAGCCATCTCCGGAAGTCACGGAAGTCACGCCTTCAATTTTCTCTTCAATTTGTCGAAGCACTTCTTTTGTCTCCTCTAATGACTTGGAAGATAAAATCGCGCATTTGATCGGCTTCTCCCCTTCTGGAATATCGCCGTAGGATTCCAAAATCGTCACTTCATCATAATACACATCCACGTGGTCTTGATCCTCTTCGTAAATATACTTAGAGTAGGTCGTATTTTGAGTGTTGACCACCATTAGTAAGTCGTCATCATTATCGACTATTGCTTCAATTTGATGGAGGGCATCGAAGCTGAAAAAGTTTGTATGGATATGTTCGCCATCGATTTCAATATCATTTGCATTATCTCCAGCAACGTAAATTTTATCTAAAATCTCTTCTGGCATATAACTTTTAATTTTTCGGACATCGTTTCCGCTTGCGATAATCACCGTCACACCTCTATCGACCAATGTGTGAACGGCTTCATTAAATCGTTCTTGGTCATATGTTTTGTCCTCACGTAACAATGTATTATCTAAATCTATTGCGACTAATTTTAGTGACATCAATATCGAACTCCTTCATGTTATAATTTTCTGCCCCTCTATTATACATGGATAATCAAAAAAGAGAAAAGAAGCTCCTCCTATCATTTGTGCTAAACTGTTATGGAGTTTATATCAGAAAGGAGGAAACAATAGTGGAATGTATCATTTGTGCACACGCAACCTATACCCTGAAACATCCTAACTTACACACTAAGTATCATCTTTGTAAACGTTGCGGGTTTATCAGTAAGGATGTAAAAGATCATCTCTCACAAGAACAAGAATTCAAAAACTATGAGCTGCATGAAAATTCGATTGAAGATGAACGATATGTGGCTTATTTTGAAAAGTTTCTACAAGAGGCGGTTTTTCCTTTCGTCAATGAAGGAAAAGAGGCGTTAGATTTTGGAAGCGGCCCTTCCCCTGTATTGGCGCAACTAATGGCAAGGGATTATGGTTATAACTACACCCTCTACGATAAGTTTTATGCGCCTAATACAGCGTATAAGGGAAAAAAGTATGACTTAATTACAAGCACAGAAGTGATTGAACATATCGCTGATCCTGTGCCGGTCTTTAAAGAATTCAGGGAACTTTTAGCAGATGACGGAATTTTAGCGGTGATGACTTTATTTGCTCCTGATGTAGAAGACAACTTTTTTGGCTGGCACTATTTAAGGGATAAAACGCATATCTCTTTCTTTACGCCAAAAGCGATGGGGATTCTTGCGGATACAGCGGGGCTGGAAATGATTTATTGTGATGAGTACCGCTATACAACATTTAAGAAAAAATAAATGAGCATAAAAAAACAGGGACGGCCTATTAGACCCTCCCTATTGGCAACTGCCTATTTTCATCGCGAGGCAGTTACTAGTTCCGTTCGCGAATATCCTTGTAGTATTAACTTAACATAGATAGATTAGATGTCAACCGTCTGACAGAATTAATTCTTCTTTTCTCCTTTTTCTTCTTCAAAACTAAACTTTTACTACCGTAGCAAACTAGCGGCTGTTTTTTTGATGCATTATTTATCTTCAAACTGATTAATTGAACCAGGGAATAATGCCAATTAAACCAATGAGTGTAAGTACAAGATATCTCCCAAGTCGTTTAAGAATTTTCATGAGCGTGTCTCCTCATCTTTATCCGTCCAGTATGACATAATGGTTCCCATCTTCGACCAGCTCCAAGCAAATGCACCCAACACCAAAATGCCTAGAAATAGTTGCAGCATTGATATCCCAACTTTCTTAATGTTAAATGATTGGAAAATTTTCTTAAATACCCCGTTCGCCTTATTTTAATCATAAAAGCTATGCTTATTTTTAACTACCCAGCTTCCTGCCAATATATCCGCCAGGTGTCTTCGGTCCGTTCTTATAAAAGCCATTAAAATATAAAGAATAGAAAGTGAGATGGATAACGAAAAAAAGAAAATAGAAAAAGAGGATTCAAAGCCATTATACATTCCATTAATTGTGCTCATATGGCCAAATTGCCAAGGAAGAAACTTCATGATGTTTCTGACAAAACTTCTTAACATGGGTCTATCTTTATAGACTACTTTTAAATTTGCTTTTTGTTTCCCCCAAGTCGCATAATTATTTCTTCCTTCCATCATTGAAAAAATGACTATAATGGGAATGACAGATGTACTGGTTGCAATGAGCTGGGATTGAATATTTGTAAATTCCGGTACTCCACTAAAAACTAAAAAGTAAAAAAGGATGATCACTATAAATAATAAAAGCAAATAAGCGCAAATAAACAGCCAGTCAAGAATGAGAGATTTAAAACGGAGGGCTTTATCTGCCGGTTGTTTAACTTCATCTCTATTCGTTTTCATCTACATTTCCTTTTAACTGAATTTATATGAGCGTTCCTTAGCTGTATTTTCTGACTACGAAGCCCCGCTCCGCGTAAGTAAAACGACAGACTCAACATGAATGGTGTGCGCAAATTGGTCAATGGGTTGGACCTGTTTTAATTCATATCCATAGTCTCTTAACCACTTCAGATCATCCGCCAGCGTTTTTGGGTTACAAGAAATATAGACGATGGATTCACTTCCATAGCGGCCGATGCTTCGCATCAATTTTCCGCCTGCACCGCTTCGTGGAGGATTGATTAAGAGTACATCAGGTGTTTCCCAGCTCTCTTTCAACTTTTCCAGACCTTTTCGTGCATCACTTGCAAAAAAGTGTGTATTTTCTAAGTTTGCTTTCTTGGCATTCTCTTTTGCGGAAAAAATCGATTGTTCTACGTATTCAATTCCCACTAATTCTTTTACCCTTTCAGCAAATGGCAGGCTGAATGTGCCGATTCCACAAAACAATTCAAGGACGCGCATGTTAGAATGCACTTGAGCCATGTCTAAGGCTGTTTGAACCATTATCTCCGCTTGATTGGAATTGGCTTGAAAAAAAGTATCCAGATATATTTTATATTGAAAACCGTTCAGTTCCTCATGAATAGACTCTTTCCCATATAGCAGTTCTTTTTGTTCTACCGAGGGTTCGTCTGACACTTGAGTACTTGTTACCCAAAACAGACTCGCTAAGTTTCTAAATTCATCCGTCAGACAATGAACTAAATCTTCTGCTTCTTCTCTATAATGGAATGTGGATTCAGTGGCAAAAAGTGCAACCATGATTTCATCTGTTGCAGCCGATAATCGCACAACCAGCTGGCGTAAGAAGCCTTCTTTTGTTTCTTTATTATAGCCTGGCAGATGATAGTTTTTTTGCCACTCTTGCACCCTCTTTTTCACTTCCATCATAATGGGCGGCGCAATAATTGAATCTTCAAGGTCAATAATATTTTTAAAATTCCCTTGTTCATGCATCCCCAATTCTCCATTCGGACCAAATGTAAATTCCATTTTATTTCGGTAATGAGTTGGATTTTTTAAACCAATAATTGGATAGACGACAGATGAATCAAAATTTTCTTTTTCTAAAGAGTCTTTCACTATATTTTCTTTCACTGCGAGTTGTGCGTTATAGTTCATATATTGTAAAGGTGTTCCTCCAGCGATTGATTTCTTTATTGAATTAGACAAGTTACGGTCTGAACTGGGTTTTAGTAATTCAAAAGAATCCAGCAGAATGGATCGCCGTCCTTTAGCATTGGGGACTTCCACACGAATCTTATCACCTGGTACAGTATTTGGGACCGTCAAAGTTAAACCTTTCCCCGTATTGCCTGGTGCATTGGCAGGATGTCTGTATCTGGCCACTCCCTGCCCTTTTTCATTTAATCGATGGATTTGCACTTCTAAGATTTCTGTCGGATAATCAAAACGTTTCAAAGAATCACCTCATATTGTTTCTTTTAATTATCTCTTATCCCTGAAATACTTACAATCTATTTTTAGACTTTTCATGCCATTCTATCTGAAAAGAGCCGCTATTACATTGACTAAATAGGGAATGTAAAGAAAACTGTTACAAAGTTCTTTTTTCTTTTGGTAATTGCTTTAAATCATATGGCGTATTTTGATAGGTTTCATTTAGCCAGTTGCCGAATAAAATATAGGCATAAGAGCGCCAGCTGATAACTGGTTTTTGAGTCACATCATTTTCGGGGTAGTAATCCTCAGGCACTTCAATCGGCAGCCCTTTTTCCTTGTCTCTTTTATACTCCCAATCTAACGTATAGCGATCATATTCTAAATGACCAAAAATGTATAAGTCGCGCGTGTCAGTTGAAGCGACAATATCAGGCCCTAAGACGTCATCTTCTGAGAGAATCGTTAACTCTTGCTCTCTTTGAATTTGCTCCGCATTCATTGTAGTATGGCGTGATTCTGGAATCGAATAAAAATCATTAAAGCCTCGCAAATAAGGAGATGAAGGCTTTAAGACTTTATACTCATAGACGCCAAACAGTTTCTCAGACAACGCAATTTTTTCGATTCCATAATAGTGATTCAAAGCAAACTGGGCGCCCCAGCAAATAAAGAAGCGTGAGAAGACATTGGTTTCTGACCACTCTAAAATTTCGATGAGTTCATTATAATACCCCACGTCTTTAAAAGGCATTTGTTCAACCGGCGCGCCTGTAATGATTAAACCGTCGTAATAGGACGCTTTCACTTCTTGAAACGTTTTATAAAAATTTTCTAGATGTGTTGGCGAAACATTTTTACTTTCGTAAGAAGTGGTATGTAAAAAGTCCACTTCAATTTGCAGAGGGGTTCCGCCAATCAGTCGCAGCAATTGTGTTTCTGTCGTTTCTTTGGCGGGCATCAAATTGAGAATAGCGATACGCAAGGGTCGAATATCTTGACTCAGGGCCCGTTCTTCTTGAATGATATGGACGCCTTCTGCGACAAGAATATCTGCAACAGGCAAGCCTTGTACGACCTTGATTGGCATATTAAATCGCTCCTAATCCTTTTTCTAAATCCGCCAGCAAATCGTCTACATTCTCTAAGCCGACAGAAAGGCGTACCGTTTCCGTCTCTACACCGGCCGCTTTTAATTCTTCTTCCGTTAACTGACCATGCGTCATGGATGCGGGATGAACAACTAAAGATTTGGAATCCCCAACGTTTGCGACAAGAGAAAAGAGCTCGATGTTGTCAATAAATGTCTTGCCGCCTTCATAGCCGCCTTTTACACCAAATGTAAATACGGATGAGGCGCCTTTTGATAAGTATTTTTCCTTCAAGTCATAGTAGGGGCTTGATTCTAGACCGGCATAATTAACCCACTCGACTTTGTCATGGTCTTCTAAGTATTTGGCGATTTTTTCTGCATTTTCAACGTGGCGATCCATCCGCACATGCAAGGACTCTAAGCCTTGCAGGAATAACCAAGAGTTGAACGGGGTAATCGCCGCTCCGGTATCACGAAGCAAGCCTGCTCGAATCTTTGTTGTATAAGCGGCTCCGCCGAAAGCCTCCACAAAACTCAACCCATTATAAGTTGGATCGGGATTTGTCAGACTTGGGAATTTATCATTTTGTGCCCAATCAAATTGACCCGATTCGACAATGACTCCGCCGACTGATGTGCCGTGACCGTTGATGAATTTTGTTGCTGAATGAACCACAATATCCGCCCCATGTTCAATTGGCCGTAAAAGATAAGGAGTCGCAAACGTATTATCCACGATTAAAGGAATGTCTTGTTCTTTCGTAATCGCCGCAAGTGCCTCTAAATCTGGAATATCTCCTTTAGGATTGCCGATACTTTCAATAAAGACTACTTTCGTATTTTCTTGAATCGCTGCTTCAACTTCTTCGGGCTTGTCCGTATCGACGAAAGAAACCTCTACCCCATAATCCGGAAGCGTATGTGTAAAGAGTGTCGAGGTGCCTCCATATAAGTTGGTAGTCGATACGATATGGTCGCCGCTTTTGGCTAACGCTAAAATTGAGTAGGAAATGGCAGACATTCCGGAAGCCGTTGCGACTGCGGCGGTACCGCCTTCTAGTGTCGCCATACGCGTTTCAAAAACAGATTGTGTAGGATTTGTAATGCGTGTATAAATATTTCCCCCTTTGGTCAAAGCGAACTTATCTGCGCCATCTTGGGTGTCGTCAAACACATAAGCGGTTGTTTGATGAATGGGAACCGCATGCGCACCTGTTTCATCAATGACTTGGCCGGCATGAATGGTATTGGTTTCAAATTTAAATTCACTCATTTGTTTCGTCTCCTTTAATTTATCTGTATTTTCCCAACAAAAAAAGCTTCCACCCTTACAGTTATGTAAAGGGTGAAAGCTTGCTCACGGTACCACCTTTATTCATTGATTCATCACTGAATCAATCTCGTTAAGTACGTTCCCATTGGAAGTATACTCTTTCTCTATAACGGGAGTACCCGAACAATTCTCGCCATGGCTTAAATTGCTAATGTTCAGAGACCATTTTCTTGGGCTTTCTATCACTCGTTCACACCAACCACGAGCTCTCTGCTGACAAAAGGACCCAATACTTATCTCTTCCTTACACGTTTTTATTTAAATGTTAGTTAAAATAGTATCAAAGGATTTAAATGAAGTCAAGACTTATATTAGAAAATGATGAAATATTTTTACTAATATTAATAAAACATTGGAATACTCTCATTTTATTGGTATTATTTAAGCACTTGATATCTGGAGGGACGTAGAATGAAAGTAGCAAAATTTGGAGGCAGTTCACTGAGCGAGGCCGCACAAATTAAAAAAGTCGGAGAGATTGTTAAAAATGATCGGGACATTAAGTTTGTAGTAGTCAGTGCGCCAGGGAAACGAAATGAAAAAGATACAAAAGTAACAGATTTACTGATTGCTTTGCACACCAATAAAATTGTAAATATGGATGTGGAGCCGATTATCCAAAATATACTAAACCGATTCAAAGAAATAATTGAGGCCTTACATTTGGACGAGAGAATTTTAACGTATTTTAACAATACCTTAAATAAATACTTAGAGACAATTCAGGATTCCGATCGTTTACTTGATGCCTTAAAATCTTGCGGTGAAGATTTTAATGCGCTTGTAGTCAGTGAGTATTTGAATCTGATTGGTGTAGAGTCGAAATATCTGTCGCCGCAAGAAGCAGGCATTACTATGACAGATAACCCGGGAAACGCGCAATTAATTAATACTTCTTACCATAAGATCAAACAGCTGAGAGGCCGAAAAGAAGTGCTAGTCATCCCCGGCTTTTTTGGCTATACAGAATCCGGTGATATTGTCACGTTTTCCAGAGGGGGTTCAGATATTACGGGTGCCATTATTGCTCGCGGTGTCGGTGCGGATGTGTACGAAAATTATACAGATGTGAGTTCTATCTATTCAGCACATCCAGGCATTGTCAGCAAACCGCACCCGATTTCTGAAATTACTTACCGAGAAATTCGTGAGTTGTCATATTCGGGCTTTAATGTCTTCCATGACGAAGCGCTCCAGCCATTATACGAAGTAAAAATTCCCGTCCTTATTAAAAATACGAACCGTCCCCAAGATAAAGGAACGCGCATTGTGTCCGAGCGCGATGATGTGGCCGCTTATCCCGTTGTTGGTTTAAGCGGAGATGCAGGCTTTTTGTCGATTACCATTAAACGATATTTACTGAACAGACAAATTGGTTTTTTACGCCGCTTATTGCAAACCTTTGAAAACTACGGATTATCTGTTGAACACGTGCCGACTGGAATTGATGATGTTTCGATCGTTATGCGCTCGAATCAGTTTGAAGGAAACAACAAATTGCAAGAAATCCAGGCGACCATTCAAAAAGATTTTAACCCGGAATGGATTCATATAGAAAAAGATTTAGCCATTATTGCAATTGTCGGCGAAGGCATGCGAGATACGATTGGGATTGCAAACAAAGCCACCCAAGGATTCACCAAGGCTGGCGTCAGTTTACGGATGATTAATCAAGGGGCTTCTGAAATCAGTATGTTCTTCTCTATCCCAGCTAAAAACTTGAATGATTCCATTCGAAAACTTTATAAAGAATATTTCGATTCATATTAAGAGGTTTCTCTCGTACGTAAATTAATTTATAGACGGGTTAGAAGGTTTAACGCGCCTATAAATGTATGAATAAACTTTTCTAAATAAAACTCCCCTATCCTAAAATCAAGATAGAGGAGTTCTTTTAATTCTTATAGTAGACATTCACTTTTTCATGAACGACTGTTTTCACTTGTTGGAGCTTCTCAAGAATATGATCCGCTTTCTCATCCGGACATAAAGTAAGTAAAGTCGGCCCCGCTCCGCTGATGACGGTCGCGTAAGCACCATTTGCTAAAGCAATTTCTTTAATGGCTTGATGTTCAGCAATCAGCGGACTTCGATAAGGTTCATGAAACTGATCGCCCATCATCAGCTGCCCCATTAATTCATAGTCTTGCTGGGCCATCGCCAGTAACATCACATTGTTTTTCGCATTTTGACTCACAGCGGTTTGTCGCTCATAATTTTCCGGCAAGGCAGCCCGCGCCTCTTCGGTCATAATTTCATATGAAGGGATGGATACAATGAAAGAAATCCCGTCTAAACGCATCGTATAGTAGGCTAACTTTTCCTCTTCATAAAATCCGATAAACACGCCACCTGTTATACAGGGGCCGATGTTATCCGGATGTTTTTCAACGGTTGTGCCAATGCGCATTTTGTCATCTGCCGATAAATTTAAATCTAAATAATGATTGGCTAATTCGATTCCGGCGACAAGCGCACTCGAAGAACTTCCTAATCCATGGGCTAGAGGAATTTCGCTAGCCATATCGATTTCCAGGGGCAGCATCTCTTTACCGTATTGCTCAGCGACATGTTGGGCCATGGCCGCCACCATATTCTCCTCGCCCGACGGCAGGACTTCCAAAGTTTTCTTTTTAAAATTGAAGGACCAATTTTCTGCTGGCCGCGCCGTAATCGTTAAAAACTTATTGACGGCGACTCCCATAGAATCAAAGCCTAAACCTAAATTCGCACTGGTTGCAGGTATTTTAAAAGTGATCTCACTCATAAGCAACTAAACTTTCTATATATTGGAGGACCTGTTCTTGATTATTGGGCAGTTTTTTCGTTTTATCGAGTGAAACAGCGATGGCTGTATCTGAATCTTTTAAGCCGTTCCCTGTTAATACGGAAACCACTTGTGCTCCTTTAGGGATATCTCCTTTTTCAAGCGAACGAATTAAACCGGCGATGCTTGCCGCAGAGCCTGGTTCAGCAAAAATGCCTTCTTCACCTGCGAGGTATTGATAAGCGGCAAGGATTTCCTCATCAGAAACGGAATCAATTAAGCCGCCGGACGAATCGCGCGCCTCTACTGCTAAATCCCAGCTTGCCGGGTTCCCGATACGGATCGCTGTAGCGACTGTTTCTGGCTGCTCAATTATTTTATTTTGCGTAATAGCAGCTGCACCTTCGGCTTCAAAACCATAAATTTTTGGCAGCTTAGAGCCTTTCTTCTCATGATACGCTTTAAAGCCTTGCCAGTAAGCCGAAATATTCCCCGCATTTCCCACCGGAATCGTTAAATAATCGGGTGCATCGCCTAAATCGTCAACAATTTCAAAAGCAGCCGTTTGTTGGCCGGCTACTCGATAAGGATTGATGGAGTTCACTAATTGAATACCTTCTGATTCTTCAGCAATTTTTCGAACCATCACCAAGGCATCATCAAAGTTGCCTTCAATTTCAATAATTTCAGAGCCGTACATCATCGCTTGGGCCAGTTTGCCGATCGCCACTTTCCCTTCTGGAATAATGACAATCGACTTCAGCCCGGCACGGGTGGCGTAAGCAGCAGCGGAAGCGGAGGTGTTTCCAGTAGAGGCGCAAATAACGGTATGCGCCCCTGCTTCTTTCGCTTTCGCAACGGCTAGCACCATGCCGCGGTCTTTAAACGAGCCGGTTGGATTTAAGCCATCAAATTTTGCGTAAGCTTCCACCTGATACTTGTCACTTAATTTGTTTAGCCGAATCAGAGGCGTGTTGCCTTCATTTAGCGTAATATTGGGTGTGTTTTCCGATACTGGCAACTCTTCTTTATACGTCTTTAATAAGCCTTCCCATTTAGCCATCTTATTTTTCCTCTCTTGTGATGCGATACATCGCAGCTATATCTGCTTGTTTAAGTAATGCTTCTTTTTTCTCGTTTTTTAAAGGCGCCGTTTGAATGGTAAATGCGTGGTCGCCTTCAAAAATGTCATATGAAAGATTCAACTTTTTGAGTATTTTTTCAGTTTCTTCAGCTGTGGAATTGAAACGAATGTAATAAGGATGCTCAGTAAAAGAATTTGTGATTTCCGCTTTTTCTTCTGGAATGAGGTTGCCTTTGAATCCAAATTGTATGATTTCCATAATGTCTGAAACAATAGCAGAAGCCGTTTCTAAACTTCCAGCGCCTGGACCATAAAACATGGTTTCTCCTACCGCATTGCCATTGACAAAGACAGCATTCATGGCATCATGTACGGCAGCCAGCTGATGATGTTTGGATAGGAAAGTGGGTTGCACACTGATTTCAAGATGCTTACCATCGAATTCACTCAGACCCAATAGTTTCATCACATACCCATGCTGCAGACCAATTTCAATATCCTCAATGTTGACATCTCGAATCCCTTGCACTGAAACTTCATCTAAAGCAACTGTTCGATTGTAGGCTAGTCGTGAAAGTAAGGTGATTTTACGCTGGGCGTCAAAACCATCGACATCATTTGTAGGATCAGCTTCTGCATAACCTTTCTGACTGGCTTCCTCTAAAGCTTGTTTAAAATCCATACCTTCTTGTGTCATTTTCGTTAAAATATAATTGGTTGTGCCATTCAAAATACCAAGTACACGTGACAATTTGTTGGCCCTTAACGTATACTGCAAATTATGAATGATAGGTACGCCGCCTGCGGATGTCGCTTCATAGGTCAACTGGACTTGGTGGTCATTAGCTATCTTGGCTAATTCATCAATATGCAAAGCCAGCATATCTTTGTTGGCACTGACGACATGTACCCCTTTTTTAAGTAACTTTTTATGCACGTCATAAGTAAATTCGACGCCGCCTAATACTTCTACGGCTAAATCAAATTCTTCTTCTAGCAAGGCATCAATTGTTTTGACCTGTTTGATTTCAGATAAATCACTCTTATGCAGATTCAAAAGGGTTTCCCCAAACACATGGGTCACTTCTATCGGCTCACCTATTTGTTCGTGAATATGGGTTTGATTTTCTTGAATCACTTTCAACACACCACTGCCGACAGTACCTAATCCTAATATTGCCACTTTCATTGCATACCCTCCTGAATAAGATCTATTCCTTTTCTAATTTGACTTATTCTAACAACATATTAATGAAATAGCAATATAATTAATGCAATATTCATTTTACTCTCATAAATATTGATTACTTATAAAGGGCTCGGCCAATTCGAATCATTGTAGCCCCTTCTTGTATAGCTATCGGGTAATCATCTGACATTCCCATGCTTAATTCAGTACAGGGGGCATAAGCGAGCTTCAGAGAAGAAACTTTTTCTTGTAAAGTTCTAAGCTGTTTAAAATACTCTCTTACTGTTTCTGCTTTTTCGTCACAAGGCGCCATCGTCATAAGTCCAACAATGTATATATTGGGGTAGTCTTTAATTCGCTTTATTGTCTGAAGCACTTCTTCCGGTTTAAAGCCTGCTTTTTGCTCTTCCCCGCTGATATTTACTTGCAAAAAGCATTTTACCGGTGCTTTCGCCTTTTTATCTATTTCTTCAATTAATGATAGGCGGTCCAATGAATGCAAATAATCAATCTTGTTAATGATTTTTCTTACCGGCCGGCGTTGCAAACGACCGACAAAATGCCATTCTAATTCATGAGTTAACTCTTTTAAGTCCTCTTGCTTCTTTAAAAGGTCTTCCGCTCGATTTTCAGCAAATTTACTCAAGCCCAACTGATTCATTTGCCGAATAGTAGGGCTATCTACGTATTTCGTGACCGCGATCAGATCGACGTTTGTATTTTTTAGCTGATTTTTTTCAATAAGAGCCTGTACAGCTTGAATATTTGTTTGTAAAACTTTTGTGTCCAATCTCATTCACCCCTTCTTCTATTTAGTAAATTGATTATAGACGAATCAAAGAAGTCCTACAACATTCCCTATATCCTATACCGTATGAGATACGAAAATGAATTTGGTATCGCAAAATGAAATATGTGCGAAGCGAAAATGGATTTCGTTTCGTAGAAAGGCCTTTTCGCCCGTTTATCCATTAAAAAAGCCTTGCACAAGAAAATTGTGCAAGGCTTATAGATAGTTATTTTATTTTTTATTCATTCGATGGAATAATAACGCCGGCTAATTGACGACTGCCTGCATCTCCGGTTGGTTGTGTTTCATAGTCATCCGTGCCATCGTGGACAATAAGTGTTGTACCTTGGCCATCATTATGAAGCGAATATTCTCCTTCAGCAGGATTTTCAGCTAACGTTACCCCTTCAAGCAATTCTTCACCAGATACTTCACCAGAGCTGTCGACGACAATGTTTGGCAAGTCGCCTAAATGTGGTCCCGTCTCAGAGTTGATACCGTGTTCCACATCGGTCGGGTTCCAGTGGCTGCCTGCATCTTCGAAATCAGGGGCTGTTGCTGAACCTGTTTCGTGAATATGCATACCGAACTCGCCTTCTGGCAAATTGTTCAATTCATACGTCAACGTTACGCCTTCCTCGGTTTCTGTGAAGGTTGCCGTTCCGCTTTCTTCCTCGTCTGAGTTAATCATAGTCACTTCTATTGTTTCTTCAGTTGCCTCTTCAGGAGTTGTTTCATCCACCATTTCTTCCGTCGCAGCGTCCTCTTCAGGTGCTGTTGTATCTTCAGCTGGTTGCTGGTTATTGGCGCACGCAGCTAATAGTAAGGTTGAGCTTAAAAATAAAGTAGATAATGCTTTTTTCATCAATAATTCCTCCCATTTTCTTTCTCATTTACCCATACATTACCTTACCATTTAGTCTTCCTTCGTGCAATTTAAATGATTGAGAATGTGTTTGTCTTGTAATTTTATTTGGAGTCCTCTATTCTTTCTATATGTAAATATTAAATTTCGACCAAATTAATCAAGGAGAGATCAATAAAAATGTATAATATTGGACTTGTCTATAACAAGCCAAAAGAAATGTCCGCAGATGAACTGGCTTTAGATCCTAGAAGCTTTCGTCAAGCAGAAATTATTGCACTTGAAATTAAAGAAGGTTTTGAAGAAAATGGGCACAAAGTAACGCTGATCCCGGCTTCAACCAATTTACTTTATGATATCGAACAAGCGGGTCATTTAGATGTTATCTTTAATTACGCGGTAGGCATTAACAACAAAAGTGAACAAGCAAACGTTGCCGGGATGCTAGAATTGCTGGATATTCCTTTTGTAGGATCTGGCTTGCTTCCGCAAGTGGTTACTATGAATAAGGAGTATGCAAAAGCTGCCTTTAAAGCGGCTGGTGTACCTGTATCCCCTTTCCAAACATTCTATTCCGTAGATACACCTTTGGATAGTGATATGGAATTTCCATTGTTTGTAAAACCGGTGCGGGAAGGTTCTGCTGTTGGTGTTACGGATAGCAGTTTCGTTGAAAATGACGAAGAGTTACGAGAACAAGTCGCTTTTATTCTCGAAAACTTCAATCAACCTGCTTTAGTGGAAGGATACCTTCCTGGCAGAGAGTTTTCAGTAGGGGTTTTAGGCACGAAAAATCCAGAAACGTTGCCGATTTTAGAAATTATTATTCCTGAAGGTCATGGCATTTCTCAAACGGTGGATGTGAAAGCCGATAACGTCGTGGAAAGACAATGTCCTGCCAATATCTCAGATGAGTTAGCGGAACAAATTTCAAAGACTGTTTTAAAAGCCTATGAAACAGCTGGATGCTCAGAATATGCACGAGTTGATGTGAAATTAGATGCAGATGGTGTACCAAATATTATTGAAATTAATGCCATTCCTGCTCTGGAAGAAGGTTATGCCCACTATCCAATGATGGCGGAAGAAGCAGGTTATACACGCGCCTCACTGATTGAACGATTAGTCAAAGAAGCCATTGAAGCGTATGAAAATGGCGAGATTGTTTAATAATAACATCTGAATAAGC
>JBHWQC010000186.1:0-4392 GCA_043425375.1 Atopostipes sp. | reverse complement strand
AACAATTGGGAAGAGTGGCTGGATGATGCAGCGGCCGTGATTAAACTCACCGTTCTGCTCTCAAGCGCAGCAGCAGTGGGTCTAATTGCTGTGATGCCTTGGATGAATGAGACCCTTTTTACGGACCGGGCAGGAACAGTAGCGCTGCAAATTTTAATGGCGAGTGTTTTCCTTGCTTCTTTGATTTATGCGGTGCATATGATTTTACAAAGTACGAATACAGCAGGTAACAGTCTTTTGATTCTAGCTGCTGGTTTAGGTTTGAAGGGGTTGATGAATCAATTTATTGTAAGACACACTGGAATTATTGGTTCAAGTTTAATGACTGTCTTGGCTTTACTGGTTATTTGTTTATTAATGACGCAAATGTTACCGGCTGAATTATGGCGCCGAGTCTTTAAAGGCCGGTTTATTTTAAAACTAAGCAGTTTGCTTTTTGGGATGTATTTGCTTGTCTTTGGGGGTTTGACTGTTTTCGAACAGTTGTTTCCTCTCGCAGGTCGAACAGGCAGTTTATTTCTTACCTTAATCGGTGTATTGATTGGCGCGCTCTTTTTTATGGCAGGCGCATTTTACACAGACATATTAGATAACAAAGCGATGGAACAATTGCCATTCAAAAAAATGGCACGACAACGAAAAAGAAAGTAGGTTTTGTATGGGCACTATTTATATCTTTGGTTTAGGGCCTTCTCATTTAGGTGAAATGCCAAAAAAGGTTTATGAAACAATCAAAAAACAAGAAAAAATTTATTTGCGTACAATGGAACACCCAGCGGCACAAGAACTGGCTACCGAAGGGCTAACGATTGTATCTTATGATTCTATTTATGAAGAGATGGATGAAGCTTTTGAAGCCGTCTATCCGGCAATCGTAAAGGATTTACTGCAAAAGGCTAAAACACAAGATATTTACTATGGAGTGCCCGGACATCCAGCAGTTGCGGAAGCATCAGTGAAACTGTTACTGGAGTCGGATGCTTCCACAGAAATCATTGGAGGAAAAAGTTTTATCGATGATTTATTCGCGGCCGTTGAGATTGATCCCGTCGAAGGTTTTCAGTTAGTCGACTCTTTTGACTTGAACCCCGATGAAATTTATCCCGGTCATCATTTGATTGTGATGCAAGTATTCCATTCCATGATTGCTGGCGACGTGAAACTGGCGCTGATGGAAATCTATCCGCCGGAACACCAAGTCTGTATGATTGATGCCGCGGGCGGTGCGGATGAGCAAACGACCTGGTTGCCTTTATATGAACTCGACTACTTTGATGACGTGCATAATTTACGCTCCGTCTATATTCCCCCGCTTGTTCAAGATGAAGCCATCCATTCCTTTGCGACGACCCAATCGTATGTAGATGACATTTTTGGTGAAATGGGAGATGTCTGGGCCAAGGCACAGAGTGGTCAGGAATTCTTGAAGTATTTCCAAGAAGAGTTAGATGAATTAAAAGCGGCATATGAAAAAGACGATATCAATAATGTTGTGGAAGAATTAGGGGATTTGATTATGCAAATTCTCTACCAGACAGCTGTGGGCGAAAAAGAAGGTCTCTTTTCACTGGAAGAAGTGCTGGCTGGGATTAACCGGAAATTGCGCAGACGGCATCCGCATGTGTTTGACGGAGTTGAAGCCAATACACCTGAAGAAGTGGATGCACTGTGGCAGAAAATGAAAGAAGAAGAACGAACAGACAAGGAGTGTTAATATGCGATTGGATAAATTTTTAAAAGTTTCACGAATCATTAAGCGCCGAACGATTGCCAAAGAAATTGCCGACCAAAATCGCGTCTTCGTAAATGGCCGGCCAGCAAAATCCTCAACAAAAGTAGCGGTAGGCGATGAGTTGGAAATTGGCTTTGGAAATAAAACCTTAGTTGTGCGTGTAGAAGATTTAAGAGATACGACCAAAAAAGCAGAAGCAGAAGGCATGTATACTTTGATTGAAGAACGGTATGAAGAAGAGGAAAACAAATAGCTCCTTTACCTCAAATCTTGCAAAACTTCCAAGTAAATCAATTGCATTAGTGCCGTGGTCTGCGTTAGGGTATAACTATGGAACAAAAACGAAAGGGGTTTTAATGAATGAGAAAGAATAATGGAAGTTTATTACTCAGTGTCCTTGTAGGTGCAGCAGTGGGGGCAGCAGCAGCAATTCTTTTTGCGCCAAAATCCGGAAAAGAATTGCGTCAAGATATTAAGAAAGAAGCGGATAAAGCAGTAGACACTGCGGGAGATTACATGGATGTAGCCAAGGACAAAGGACAAGATGTGTTGGAAACTGTTCAAGATGCTGGCTCAGACGCGATGCAACAATCTCAAAAAGCGATGCAAACAGAAGGGAAGCATCTGGGCAAAGCTTTTGAACAAGCCAAAGAAGGAAACACAGAAAAAGCAAAATACAACCTGAAGCAAGCAGCTGATACAGAAAAACAAGCTATGGAACGTATCAAAAACGTAGCCAAAGATTCAGCTGAGGACGTAAAAGATACAGCTGCAGAAGCTAAAAAAGAAGCGAAAAAACAATAAAAGTCGAATATAAAAACCCGCGTTCCACTTAGATTAGTGGATTGCGGGCTTTCTTTTTAGGTTAAGGAGAGATGCTCTTCTTCAGCAATAGCTTCAAGTGTTTGCTCAATGATTTCAGGTGCCTGGGCGCCGCTAATTAAATATTTTTCTTCAATGACTAAGGCAGGGACACCTTGCAGACCAAATTGTTGGGCACGAATCATATCTTCCAGTGTTGCTTGCTCGGTATCCGCGTCCTCAAATGTTTCTTTCCAGTTTTCAAAATCAACAGATGTTGTTTGTATAATCTCTTCGATAACCTCTATATTTGATACATCGCGACTTTCTTCAAAAAGAGCACTTTGCAAGGCATCAAACACTTCCCAATAAACGGTTTGGCCACCTACAATACCTGCAGCTTTCGCAGCGATTAGTGGATTTTTTGAAGTTGGGAAAAGAAAGTCTTGATTTTTCATTCCGGGAATATTAAACCGTTTCAGTTCATCTTGTTGATTGGCTTGCGCCCAATGCGTCAAAACTTCCGCTTTAGCTTTTTCATGTGAACCGAACATTTCATTCATTTGCTCTTCTTCCCAAGCCAAAGCAAAAGAACGGTGCGTAACTTCCAGCTTTGGATATTTCTTTGCAAGTTTACGCATACGATAAGACATCGGGAAACAAAAACTACAAATCACATCATGGTAAAATTCAATTTTCATCTTTAGCACTCCTTTAGGATTATTTTCTACATTTTACAGTATATACTAAAAGAGACTAATAAGAAAAGCGCTCCTTTAAAGAGATAAAATGTAGGATCTGCAGTCAAAAAGAGATATAATAAATAAAACAAGGAGGGATAGTATGGAGACTTTTAACGAGTATTTAGCGAAAATGGTAGAACTGGAACAACGGGAAAAGATGGAAGAAATACTCAATTGGACGCTGGAAAACTATCCCGAATTGGACACTCGTATCGCATGGAATCAGCCAATGTTTACAAATAATGAAACGTATATTATAGGATTCAGCTACTCAAAACAGCATATTTCAATAGCACCTGAAGTAAAACCAATAGAAAAATTTCGAGACTTAATAGAAGAAACAGGATTGAGCTATACAAACAATATTATCCGTATTCGTTGGGAAGAGCCTATTCCCTACGAATTAATGAAGGTATTGATCGAATATAATATCCAAGATAAAGAAGGTTATGATAAATTTTGGCGATAAAGTAAAAATTAAAAAGCTTTATAAGACAACGTTTAGAGAGCGTTGTCTTATTTTTAGGAAAAATTAATGATGAAATTTTAAGAAAACTCTTGCTTTTTAAAAAGAAGTGATGTAGTATTATAAGTTGAGACAGCCAGTTTAATATTTTTGTTTCGTCACTTGACAAGCAACTTTAAATCAAGTGATTTTATATTTTAACTGTCATAAATAGCACTATACAGAGCTGGTTCGTAACAGTTCGTAATAAAGTTTACAAAAACTTTAAAAAAGTGTTGACAAAGAAATATAGTGATGTTAAGATATATCTCGTGCTCAAGAAAACAACAAGTTTGCTTGAGACGAAAAATAGCAATTGATCTTTGAAAACTGAACAAATGAATACAACCAAAATGTGCAGGGGTCTTCTATCAATTTAGATAGTTAAGACAACACAAGTTAATTTTGAAACAACAAGTAATGAGTCAATCAAACGACTAACAGAGGTTAGTCACTTAGTTTTATAAAACTGAGAGTTTGATCCTGGCTCAGGACGAACGCTGGCGGCATGCCTAATACATGCAAGTCGAACGCTGAAGCACTCTGCTTGCAGAGTGTCGATGAGTGGCGAACGGGTGAGTAACACGTGGGGAATCTGCCTAGGAGTGGGG
>JBHWQC010000185.1:0-4379 GCA_043425375.1 Atopostipes sp. | reverse complement strand
AAAAACTATGCGCGTCCAGAATTAGACAAGCGTCGTTTAGGTGAAGTCGTCGTCCTTTTTGACAACTTGAAATTAAAAGAACATGGCAACTCAAAAGACATTCTAGGAAGAACCTATGAGTATGCCATAGCACAATTTGCGGAGCTGGAAGGAAAACGGGCAGGTGAATTCTACACCCCTGCAGGCATTGTACGAACCCTTGTAGAAATCTTAGAGCCTTATGAAGGCCGCGTGTATGACCCGTGCTGTGGCGCAGGCGGCATGTTTGTCCAATCAGCAAAATTTGTGGAACGCCGGCAAGGCCGCGTCAATGATTTATCCATTTACGGACAAGAAGCGAATGCAAATACTTGGAAATTAGCCCAAATGAACTTAGCTATTCATGGACTTGAAGGAGATCTAGGACAAGGGGCGGCCGATACGTTTTACGACAATCAACATGAAAGTATGCGGGCAGATTATGTGCTGGCCAATCCGCCATTTAATATGAGCGATTGGGGCGGCAGTCAGTTAGCGGAAGATATCCGCTGGCAATACGGCACACCTCCGGAAGGCAATGCCAACTATGCCTGGATGCAGCATATGATTTATCACTTAGCGCCGACAGGAAAACTGGGTCTGGTGCTTGCGAATGGATCTCTGTCTGCTGGCGGGCGTGAAGGTGACATTCGTGCTAATATCATTAAAGACGATTTAGTTGAAGCGGTCATCTCCATGCCGGACAGACTGTTCTACTCTACAGGCATTCCGGTATCGCTTTGGATCATTAATAAAAATAAAAAACAAAAAGAACAAACCCTTTTCATTGATGCGAGAACTTTAGGTGAAATGGTTTCGCGCGCCCACCGTGAATTGTCTGTGGAAGATATTGATAAAATTGCGGATGCGTATCATCAATTTGGAAAAGGTGAGGATGTTCAAAAATTAGGCTACGTCCATGCCGCAACGTTAGAGGAGATTGAAGAAAATAATTACGTCTTAACACCCGGTCGCTATGTGGGAATGGAAGAAGTCGAAGATGATGGCATTCCTTTTGAAGAAAAAATGGAAGGCTTAACCGCTGAACTCGGCGATTTACTCAATCAATCCCATAAGTTGGAAGAAGAAATCAGAGAACAGTTAGGTGGGATTGGGTTTGATGTTTGATAATTTGAATTGGAAGCAAGTAAAAATTACAGAAGCTATATCCATAAATCCACGTGAAAGTTTACAAAAAGGAACAATTGCAAAAAAAGTTAGTATGTCCGACATTATAGAAAATACCAAAAACATTGAAAACTATACTCTTGAAGAATATAAGGGTGGGACAAAATTTAGACAAAATGATACATTGTTTGCTCGCATTACCCCAAGTTTAGAAAATGGGAAAACTGCAAAAGTAAATATTCTTAAAGATAATGAACTTGGTTTTGGATCCACAGAATTTATTGTTATGAGATCGAAACCAGACATTACTAATGAGGAGTTTGTATACTATCTCGCACGGTGGGAGGGAATAAGAGATCCAGCTATTAAGTCTATGACTGGTACTTCGGGGAGACAACGTGTACAAAATGCTATATTTGAAAACTTAGTAATTAAACTTCCACCATTAAGTGAACAAAAACAAATAGCAAATATCCTTTCATCTTTTGATGATAAAATCGAAAATAATAATGCGATTATTGCAAATCTTGAAGAACAAGCTCAAGTCATATTTAAATCTTGGTTTGTAGATTTTGAACCATTTCAAGATGAGAAGTTTATAGACAGTGAGTTAGGTAGAATTCCTAGAGATTGGTCGATTGAGAATCTAGGAAATGTGATTAATCTTTTTGATTCTAAAAGAATACCATTGTCACAAATGAACCGACAGAGTATGGATAAAAATTATCCATACTATGGAGCAAATGGAGTTATTGATCATGTCGAGAGCTATCTTTTCGATGGAAAATACCTTTTATTAGGAGAAGACGGGACTGTTCAAACAGATGAAGGTTATCCAATATTAAATTATATTAATGAAAAATTTTGGGTCAGCAACCATGCACATATTATGACTGGTAAAAAAATATCAACAGAATTTCTATATTGTTCTCTTAAACGTCGAAACATTAAAAATATAATTACTGGTGCTGTCCAGCAAAAAATAAATCAAAGAAACTTAAGATCTATTCAATTAATAATTCCTACTGAAAATATATTAAACGAGTTTCAAAATTTAATAGAACCAATGTACAAACAAATTCTATTATTGAAAAATTATAATAAAAAACTTGAAGAAATCCGAGATACTCTCCTCCCTAAACTAATGTCAGGTGAAATACATGTGGGTGATGTAGAGATTGAAAAAGTAGTTGAATCTAAGATTTAAACCAACGCAATCCCAACGCTTTTAAGATGCAATTAAATAATTGATGAAGGTTAGACGAAACGCTCATTCAAGGAGGTGAGACAATGGCCGAAATCAGATTTTTAGAAGAAGAGCTGGAGAAGGCTTTTCTTAAACAAATTCAAGAGTTGGGGTATCAGTTTGTTCCGCGACAAGAAATTGTGCGTTCAAGCTATAAAACGCCTATTGCGGAAGAAGTATTGAAAGAGAGTTTAATGCAAATTAATCCGGATGTTTCTTTGGATGTGATTGAACGGGCGATGGATCAAATTTTGCATATTGATGCCGGGTTGTTGGTGACTCGAAATGAGCAATTCTTTAGTTATTTACAAGAAGGTGTCGAAGTGAGCCATTATGAACGAGGCGAACAAAAGACCACACGGGTGCTTTTAATGGATGAGGAAACGGTCGAAAACAATCACTTTATGGTCACCAACCAATTTACGATGGTTGGAAAAGATGAAAGGCGGCCGGACATTGTTATTTTCCTCAATGGTTTACCTGTCGTTGTAATTGAATTAAAGTCGGCCTCCTCCGAACAAGCCGATATCATGAGTGCTTACCGTCAAATCAAAAATTATCAATACGATATTGACGAGCTCTTTGTCTATAATGCTTTTACTATTATCTCCGACCTTACGCAGACGAAGGTGGGTACCATCACTTCTGATGCATCCTGGTATAAGGAGTGGAAGACAACAAATGGTGATTATGAAAGCACCAAACACGCGGATTATAAATCGTTGCTCGAGGGTGTGCTTGAGAAAAATCGATTTTTGGATATTTTGAAGAACTTTATCCTGTTTGAACATAAAGAAGGCGCTACTGTAAAAATCATGACGCAATACCATCAGTATTTTGCGGTACATAAAGCGGCGCAGTCAACAATAAAGGCAATGGAAAATGGGGACGGACGCGGCGGCGTTTTTTGGCATACACAAGGTTCGGGAAAGTCCTTATCGATGGTCTTTTATACCCATCTAATGACGCGATTGCTGGACCAGCCGACCTTTGTGGTGCTGACTGACCGAAATGATTTGGACGATCAATTATATGGCCAATTCTCACGGACACAAGCCTTTTTACGACAAACCCCAATCCAGGCAGTTTCTCGCAAGCATTTAAAAGAATTATTGAGCGACCGCAAATCAAACGGTATCTTCTTTTCAACGATGCAAAAGTTTGCGGAGTCTGCGGAACCCCTGACGAATCGTCAGGATGTGATTGTGATGGCAGATGAAGCGCATCGGTCCCAATATGGGTTGAAAGAACAAGTCACTCGCGAAGGAAAAATACAATTAGGCATGGCGCGCTTGGTTCGCCAGTCCTTGCCTAATGCGACGTATATTGGCTTTACCGGAACACCGCTGTCTGAAAACGATAAAGATACCACAGAAATTTTTGGGCATTATATTGATATCTACGACATGTCGCAGTCGGTAGAAGATGGGGCAACCAAGCCGATTTACTATGAAAATCGAGTGTTGAATCTAAATCTGAATGAGGATATTTTAAAACAAATCGATGCTAAATATGAAGAATTGGCGGACCAGGCAGATGTCCAGACGATAGAGAAGAGCAAGCAAGAACTCAGCCGTTTAGAGGTTGTCTTAGGTTCAGACCAAGCGATTGATACGTTGACGAAAGATATTATTAAACATTATGAAAAGAACGTCGAACACCTTTTAACAGGGAAAGCGATGGTAGTGGCTTATAACCGGCGAATTGCGCTTAAGCTGTATCAGCGGATGCTTGAATTGCGTCCAGAGTGGCAAGAAAAAGTGGAAGTCGTTGTGACAAGCAGCAACAATGACCCTGTGGAATGGAAAGAAATCATTGGCTCGAAGTCGGATCGAGAGGAGTTGGCTCGTAAATTTAAAGACAACAAGGACCTCATGAAAATTGCGATTGTAGTGGATATGTGGCTGACCGGTTTCGATGTGCCGAGTTTGTCGACAATGTATATTTACAAACCAATGAAGGCCCATAACTTAATGCAGGCCATTGC
>JBHWQC010000184.1:0-5441 GCA_043425375.1 Atopostipes sp. | reverse complement strand
CCCCTTCAAAGACCTCCGCATAAGCTTCGTCAATGGTGCCATAATCTTCGGTTTCAGACATGGCGTATTTACCATGAGGTAAGTAAAAGTTTAAAGCGTTAATGATCATATTGAAGGCGATTAAGCCAATGAGGAGCTGTTGAAATTTCTTCATTGAAACTTTTTGAGTGACTCGTGCCTGAATCAGAGAGTAGAAAATCCAACCGATCACGACAGGCGTTAAGTAAAAAATGAATTCACTCGTCATGACACTTATCACTAGATAAAAAACTGAAAAAGCAAGCAGCAAACGTCGGATCCAAGTCAGGTCCGTTTCTTTCATTTCGTGGAAATGATCGATAAAATAAGCAGTCGCTAAGGCCAGATAAAAAGGCAACACAAAGGTAAAACGATTATAAGGGCCGGACATGCCGTTCATCAAAGAACCAAAAAATGGGAAGAGAAGCATAACGCCGATGATCATTAAACCCCAAAAGAGGGTGGGACGTTGTTGACGTCGTTTTGTTAAAAACGGTAACGTTAAAACACCGACAACAGATAAACCTCCTACCGTCCAGTAAATGGTTCCCGGTGTAATGCTATTGACAAGCAGTAAACCATAGTACTGCAGAGGGTAGACAAGCAATGAAATAGGCGGTAAACTCGCTGAACGGGAGGCGTTTAAGAAACCGTGCACGAGTGGAACGAAAATGGCTGCTGAAATAAGTAATCCGATGAGATATAAACCGACAAAATAAGCAAACCATTTAAAAAATGTGAGCCAACCTTCTGCTTGTACAGCACTTTTATAACGTAGTAAAGCATATAAAAAGATCATCCAAGTCAGCATATAGAAAAAGTAAAAGTTGGAAACAGCACTGATCGCTACCATGAGACTGAAAAGAACGCCAGATTCTTTTCGAAAAACTTTCTCAATCCCTAAACATAAAAGAGGGAAGAAAATCATGGGATGAATAAAGAATGGATGGCGCACAACATTATAAATAACGTAATGGCTAAACGCATACATCACACTGCTAGCCAAGGCACTACGATGGGAAAGAGCCATCTTACGTGCGTAGAGTAAAAAACTTGCGCCAACGGCCCAGATGCGGACAAACATAATAAAGTAAAAGGCTAATTCCTCGCTGCCTTTAGGGAATAATAAGCCTAAATAGACAAATGGATCGCCTACTACATAATAGCCATAAGTGGTCAGCGTATTTTGACCTAAGCCGATATTCCAATCCCAACTCTGCCATTGGCCAGTTTCAAAGAAATTTCGAATAATAGTTAAATACTCACGAAAGAACGGGTAATGTTGATGGAAACCGTCCCCTTCCCAAATGAAAGTCTTTCCTTGAATAAAAAAGGCCGCATAAATAACGCCAAATACTAAGACAAATAAAGCCGAATATTGTAAAAATGTTTGATAATTAATCGGTTTTTTCTGTGTTCGAACAGACATGATTTCTCCACCTTTATAAAAAGATAAAAAATTTACTAAAAACATAATTTAAAACGACAACGATGAATTGTGTAGCTAATTTTGAAAGACTCGTATCGACCGTTAATAAATCCACCAGCACCCACATCGTCAACATATCCGCTAGACCGGAAATTAAGCGGAAACCAAGAAATCGGAAAAATTCTAAAAAGGTCTCGCGGGCATTTTGGGTGTTCGATTTAAACACCCATATTTTGTTCGTGATATAAGCAAATAAGATTGATAGAATAATAGCGATGGCGTTTGCAATTAAATACGGCCACTGGAATCCCGTATCCAAAATAAAAAAGACGACAATATTGACAACTGTCGTCAAGCCACCAAAAAATGCATAATCAATGAGTTCTCGATAACGGTAATATAAATTAATGATTTTTTCTTTCATCTGTTTGATCTCTTTCTTTTGACTCAGACCTATCTTCTTCATTCGATGTTTTTCTTACGAAATAGGCGGGTCGATTTTTTGTTTCGGTAAAGACTCGAGCTAAATATTCACCAATAGCGCCTAAGGAAACCAATTGAATGCCTCCTAAAAATACGATAGCGGCAATCAAGGTAGGGTAACCGGCGACACTGGATCCAAAAATAAGAACTTTAATCATTTCAATCAATAAAAAGATAAAGGAAAAGAAGGAAATGACGAGGCCAATAACAGACCACATACGTAAAGGAATGGTACTATAAGAAGTGATCCCATCGATCGCTAATTTTATTAAAGCAGAAAGTTTCCATTTGGTAGCTCCTGCTGCTCGTTCGGATTCTTCATACTCTAAAGCTTTTTTACGAAAGCCAATATAAGCATACATTCCTTTCGTATTTCTTTCATTTTCGCGTAAATCTTTTAAGGCTTCAACACATTTGCGATCGAGCAGACGAAAATCTCCTGCACCCTGATGCACTTCATAGGAAGAGAGACGCTGAAGAATCGCATAATAAGTGGAAGAAGCCCAACGTTTGAACGGATTCTTTTCCGCTTTTTCTTTCCGAATAGTAAACACATCTTCATAACCTTGCTCCCACCAGTAAACAAACTCTTGGATCATTTCTGGAGGATGTTGAAGATCTGCGTCCATGATGATCACTGCGTCTCCGAGGGCGTAATCAAAACCTGCAAGCATCGCAATTTCTTTTCCAAAATTACGGGAAAGCTCAACATATTTTACACGCTCATCTTCCATACTATATTCTGTCAGTAATTGAGCGGTATGGTCTGAGCTTCCATCATTCACAAAAAGAAATTCAAAACGGTACTGTGCTAGTTCATTAGTCACAGTATTTAATGCCTCTTTTAAAGCAGGCAGCACTTCTACTTCATTATAAGCTGGAATCAGGATCGTAATTGTCTTCATTTTTCATTTCCTTTTCTAGAATCTTTCATTTTTCCATGAGCAAGCTCATCTAATATAAACTATAACCTTGTAACATATATTTATCAATGGTTTTTCCTTATTCATCGAGGTGTTTTAGTTGTTACTAATGATGGCTTCTGGGCACTTTTTTCATTTTTTAGTATAAAAAGAAAACGACCATTGGAATAAAAAGGGCAGGAACGAAATTCATCACTTTTATATCCGTAAGTCTTAACATATTTAATCCAATCGCTAAGACTAAAATAGAACCGATCGCATTGATATCATCAATCATCGGCGTAGTTAAAAGGGCATTTAAGCTACCTGAAAAAATAACAATCGCTGCCTCATAAATAAAAACTAAAAAGCCTGAGAATAAAACACCAACGCCTAAACTTGAAGCTAAAATAATACTGGTAAAGCCATCCATTACAGCATTTGTAAAGAGAATCGTATGATTCCCTGTTAAACCACTTTCGATGGGTCCGACAATGGACAACGCCCCTACACACATCATCAAAGTTCCCGTGATAAACCCTTCGGAAAATGTCGAGTTTTTATCTGTGGTAGGAACTTTTGAAGCTAAGAAGTGAGTCAGGTGTTTCACATTTCCGTCTAACTGTATAAACTCGCCGATAACGACACCGATAACGAGTGATAAAATAATAAAAATAGTGTTTTCACCTGACGTCATCCCCGTTATCCCAATATAAATAGCACTGAGCGCTAAAGCTTTCATAATCGCTTGTTCTACTTTTTCGGGTATTCCTCTATGAATAAATAATCCGATCGCTCCCCCAATAAAGATAGCAAGGGTATCGACAATCACTCCTGTAAACATATAATATCTCCTTCATCTAGTAAAAAAATCACTTTCATTATTATAAAGGGCCCCTATAAGATACGCAAATTGTTTTATTCATCATTAATCCAGCTCTCTTAAAGAAAAAAATAGAAACGAGTTCATACCAAGCTATGTGTATAATGTTTCTCGGAAAGCCAAATAAAGATGGGTAGACAAAAAGAAAGAAGACCTCTATTCTAAAATCACGACAAAATCAGAAAGAGGTCTTCTTATGGATAATATTGTATCAGAAATTGTAGAGATTATAAATAACAGTCCATCACTTATTGACATTGAAATGGCTATGGAAACATATTTCACAGAAGTGTTCAGTCAGCTCTTTTCCAAAGCTTTGGAACGCATTGACTTAGAGTTAATTCAGGAGTATAAAGAAAAAGGATTTGAGATTGATCGGATTGAGGAGCGAACGGTTCAATTTAGTTTTGGACCGGTTACTTTAAAAAGACGACGTATGCGCAAAAAAGGGGAGAAAAGTGTGATCCCTTTAGATTTAGCGATTGGTTTGGATAAACATAAGCGTTACTCACCGTTGGTGGAAATGAAAGCTGTTAGTTTAGCTTCAGATTCGGTGTATCGGAAGGCTTCAGACGCCATGGAACTATTGACGCCCTTATCGATTAGTCACGGAGCGATTCATTCGATGACCCAAAGATTAGGAGAGACCATTCAAAACTACACAGACGAAGCCCCCCTTCACGATGAAACACCGATTAAGGACAAGAAGAAAGTCCCGGTGCTATTTATTGAAGGCGATGGCTTATTATTAAAAGGCTCTAAAGAAAAACGCCCTGAATTGCATCGTGTACAGATCCATGAAGGGGTTATTATGGATCACAAACGTCCTAAATTAAAAAATCCATTCCTCTTTGAAAGTACAGAATCTAGCCGGAAGGCTTTTGAACGGGCTGGAAAATGGTTGGAGAAGGAATATGATTTGAGAAAGACCATCGTTATTTCAAATAGTGATGGCGGGAGTGGTTATGAAAGGGATAAGTTTGATGCGATTATTGGTCAAACCCAACGACATGAACATTTTCGAGATGCTTACCACGTGAACAGAAAAATTAAAGAACGACTCCATTTTGATAAGAAGATGGCGAATTTAATGATTCGAGCGATTCATTCATATAATCAAAACCAGATTGAAGCCATTTTACATACGACTCTATCACGAATAGATGAAGATAATAAAGAAAAAGAAGCAGATTATATTGAAAATGTTTATAAATTAGAGAAGTATATTCAACGCAACTGGAGCAGTCTCAAACCATTAAGGATGAGAACTTTACCTGTCCAAAAGGGCTTAGGTGTGTGTGAAAGTAATCATCGACCTTTTAGCTATCGTATGAAACACCAAGGACGTGGGTTTACTAAAAAAGGGGCTGGGAACCTCGCGGCTGTGATTTCAGCCCGTAGAAATGGGACATTTTTAGAAATTTTAACAACCAGACTTCCTGCGTTTAAAGAAGAAGTAACGGGTCGATTTAAATTTGCGGTACGTAACGCTTTGAAAAAAGGTCGGGTTCAACCTTCGCAAGGAGCTGTACGCGGAAGAATCGCAAACTATGGACCCACTTCAAGTCCTATGGGACGATTGGCAGGTATATTTAAGTAGTAAGGCTCCTTTGATGGATTTAAACAACCTTTGGCTGCTTAAATCCATCAAAGGGAAAGAATCATATGAACTGAATAGGGTCTTGTTTTTGAGAAAATAGATTTCCGAGGAAATATTGACACATAC
>JBHWQC010000183.1:0-2574 GCA_043425375.1 Atopostipes sp. | reverse complement strand
GTGTGTGATTTACTTAGTGATGGCAACAAGTTTCATTATTGGCTAAACATTTCAAGGAGGAGATGGAAAAATGAATTTATCAAATGAAGCAGGTTTATGGTTAGGTTGGATAGGAATAATCTTAGCGATTATTGGATTTTTCTGGCAGCCCGTCTTTATGGGAATTGTCGCGTTAATCCTAGGAGTTATCGGCTTATTCTCACCGCAAAAAGGTGTGAACTGGGGTGCAATCATCCTCGCGGCGATTGTGCTCATCATGGCCATGGTTTAAAATACTTTTAACTAAGATATGACCCCACATATTAAAGAAACCCAAGCACGTTTTATTGTGTTTGGGTTTTTTTATTTCTTAGTTTTTATTAATAGGGGTTAAAATACAACGATTTTCTAAATAAATTCTCCTTAAATACCATAAAACAGGTCTAAACGAGCTGTCTACAGCATCCGTAATATACAGTTTTATATCACCTTTAATCGTCTCTAAAATAGAACTGGCTGCGGCGGAACTGTGTATAAGGAATCCTCATTTAGTCTTTTTTTTTTCTTAGTTTTTGATTTTTCATGAATAATATTTATGATTTCAAGATTTCCACGTCGTCGATGTATTTCCATTAGATTTCGAGCAGCAGAACCACTTTTTGCACGCAGTGCGGCTAAGATAGCCTCGTGTTCTCGAATTGAATGGACGGGTAGAAGTCGTTCATCTATTGTATACAAACGCGCTCGAAAGAGTTGATCTGTATAACTATTTAATATACGTAGAAGTGTATCATTTCCGGATCGCTCATTAATATAATCGTGAAATTGATGGTCAATCTCAACGTATTTATTTAAGTTCTCGGATAATAATGCTTTTTCTTGTTCTACAACTAAGGAGTCTAGATAATTCAATTCTTCTTCGGTTATACAATCAACTGCAAGTTCTACAGCTACTCCATCTAAAACTTCAGTAATTTGCGATATCTCTTTAATACTTTGAGCTTCAATCGGAGCAACTGTGAAACCTTTGCGCGGAATGATCGTTCCCCATCCATCCATGTCTAAACGAATCAAAGCTGAGTGTACTGGTGTGCGGCTCATTTTTAGCATCTCAGCCATTTCTCTTTCTAAAAATGATTCGTTCGGTTTCAGTTCGAGTTGATAAATAGCTTTTCGAATCGTTAAGTAAGCCTGTTGAGTCAGTGTTTCATTACTTAATTTTTCTTTATAGTCTAACAATGAATCGCTTAATGAACGGTTGTTCGATTTTTCTGACATGTTTATAGACTCCTTCTATCGACAGGAAATATAGTTCATTCAATGTTCTGTTATTTTAATTTAAACACTTAATATAATCAAGATACACTTGTAGGAGAGAATAAAATTAACCCCCTCCAAAGCCGATTAACAGACTCTGAAGGGAGTATAATGGATAATTTAAGATTGAAAAGGATTAATTAATCAGTTAGTGAATTTAAAACCTTCATTAGTTCTGCTTTTGTTTCAAAGCCAATACCAGGAACCTCTGGTAAACCAACATAACCATCTTCAACTTCAATGTCATCAGCAAATCCACCAAATGGTTGGAAAATTCCTGGATACGATTCATTCCCGCCCAGTTTTAATCCTGCTGCAATGTTTAATGACATTTGGTGACCACCGTGAGGGATACAACGACGTGATGACCATCCATGTTCCTCTAGCATATCAAGAATTCTTAAATATTCAACTAATCCATAACTTAATGCACAGTCAAATTGCAAGTAGTCGATATCCGGTCTCATACCACCATATCGAATTAAGTTTCTAGCATCTTGTACAGAGAAAATATTCTCTCCAGTAGCCATTGGATTTTTATAGTGATTGGCTAACTCTGCTTGTAATTCGAAGTCCAATGGATCTCCGGCTTCTTCATACCAGAATAAGTCATACGGCTCTAATGCTTTAGCATATTCAACTGCTGTTTCTAAATCAAAACGACCGTTTGCATCAACAGCTAAATTTTTCCCAGATGGGACTACTTCTAGAGCGGCTTCGATACGACGGATATCTTCTTCTAAATCGTTACCGATCTTCATTTTAACGACTGAGTACCCCATATCTAAATACCCTTTTAATTCTTCTTGAAGCGCGCTGTCGTCTTTACCAGGTTGGTAATAACCACCCGCAGCATAAACAAAGACCTTATCGTCAGGATTGCCGTCACCATAACGTTCTGATAATAATTGGTAAAGAGGTTTCCCTTCAATTTTAGAAACAGCGTCCCAAATGGCCATATCAATTGTTCCAACTGCCACTGCTCTTTCCCCGTGTCCGCCTGGTTTTTCACCAGTCATCATAATATCCCATAGTTTAAATGGATCTAAGTTCGAACCATCTTCTGTTACATAATCTTCTGGATTAGCTTCCATAATTCTTGGAATCATACGAGTATTGATAATTCCACTTGGTGCGTAGCGTCCATTAGAGTTAAACCCATATCCAATTACAGGTTCACCATCAATTTCAACATCTGTGACAACAGCTACTGCAGAAACATCCATTTTAGTAAAGTCGATATAAGCATTTTGGATGTCTGAACTAATAGGAACACAA
>JBHWQC010000182.1:0-4001 GCA_043425375.1 Atopostipes sp. | reverse complement strand
TTGTTATTGTTTTTATTAAATGATCGAAATCTCCATTTGATCGACTCAATTCAACTTTTATTTTTCCAAAATCTTTTCTTGAAGGGTAATTTTGAAATGAGAAAAAACTTTCATCTATAGAAAAGCCAGGTTTTTCTATATCATAAAGTGAAAATTCGTGCTTTCGTCTATTATTTTTAGTATCTAGGTACATATGATTACCTAAGGAGCCGCCTGGAATTGGCCTGTTACTTTCATTTCTAATTTTATTTATCTCTTTTCGAGCAATTACATGTTCACTATCATAGTACTTCTCATTATACTTAGAACTGTAAAATGAGCTTATTATCGTATATAACATTTTAGAAATAGGTTCAAAATTAATACTATTTCTTTCCGTTATCTCATCATGCCAATCAAACAAGCTCTGTTCAAATCGACTCTTTGTTAATTCTCGTAAATAGTAATTTTCTCCTTCTATTACTATATTATCGAGTTTAGAGTCACCAGTTCCAGACCAACGACTGTTTACAATATCAAATATAAAGTATTTTAACATATTATTCTCGATTAATTCGTAATTCACTTTATACCTAGGACGAATAGTCAACTCTCCTGACTGCAAGTCTCCAAATTTTGTTGCCCATAAACTTCCAAAGAACGAAAGAAGTTGGAAGTCCGATGCATTTCTTCCACCATAGTATTTATCATTAGAGAGTCCAGGTACTTTTAATATTCTAGCAAATCTATTATTTATATCTCTGTAGATAGCTAGAATTTCTGTAACAAATTCTTCAATAAAAATTGGATTGTCCAATTTATCAAAATGACGTTCTAAAGAACTCATCGACTTATTTTTTATTCCAAATACAAGTGCTAAAGTAGAATATCCAATCTGATTTGCTGTATCCTCGTTTTCTTTGTCCCAGAATACATACATTTTTTCTGTGATTAACTTGCCTAACGCATAACAAAATTCAGCTACATTAATAGTTTTGTTTTCTAACATTTCTTCTCTACTAAAGTTATTTATTTCTACATTCCTAGATTCAATTAAATCCTCATATCTTTGAATGGTGATTTCTAATAATCGATTATTTAAAGGAGTATCTGTAAGTTCAATTTCATGCCTACTCCATTGAGCAGCAAACACTTGATATTTTGATAGTTTTTTACCTCCTCGATTTAGATTTTCAAATACAGTTGCTAATTCCTCAACCTCTCCTGTAAAAACTATCGTAGGTATAGGTAAACTATCCACATCTAAATGATTTGTGATTGTTTTTAGTATTGAATCTTTAATTTCTTCTAATACCATTAATTCATCCGCAGAAAGATTACTAAAAATATCTGGTAATTCATCTTTTAACATTTTATATAAAGTGGCAACAGAGCTGTTTCCTTTCAAAGCTTCGGAAGTGAACGATTCAACTGTAGAATTAATTACTTTTCTAGCGTTATGTATAGTAGATTCCGAAACTTTCTCTTTATTTATGAAATTATTTAGAATCTTTTCATCAACAATACTATCGAATTGAATATATTTCTGAGGGTTGTCTTCATAATCAGTTATTGTGGTATACCTTTGTAAGCCATCAATAATTGAATAGTTATCTTTATCTTCGTATTTATATATTAATATTGCACCAAAGGGATGGCCGTTACTCAATGTTTCTATAAAGCTTTTCTTTTCATTTGTAGACCATACTAGTTTTCTTTGAAATGGTTCTACAACTGCTCTTTCCTTAAGCTCAGGGAAAGTAAGATTTTCTATTTTGTATTTATATCTCATGTTATCCACCTCATATAAACCTTTTAATAATTAGATCACATATTTTATAAAGATTCAATTTTGTTTTAGTGGGGATTGAAGTATACTATTTATACTTTATAGAAAGAACGTGATAAGATGAACCTCGATTTATTTTTAGACCCAGAACACGAAAACTATCAAGTCGAAGTCATTGCACCTACGCATACTTATGGTACTGTGTATAGTTTTGATTCAAGATATGCTTTTGAAGTAGATTCGGATGAATATGATACTATTGGTGAGTGGGAGTACCTTGTCGTGGTGAATGGCGAGACTATTGCTTCTTTCAATACCCTTGACGAGACGCGTAGATTTATTGTAAACACAGATTTTGACTTTTATTGAGATGCATTAAACGTAAAAAACCGCTTAGCTCAAAATGGGCTAAACGGTTTTATTATTCTGCCTAAAACGGATTATAAAATCTGCCATTATTTATCTGCCATAAAACGATAAACAAAATGAACCAGATGAGTCCGACAAAAATGACGAGATAGTCTGTCGTCTCTAATTTGCGCTGGACATACCAGGTACGCTTGTCTTTCGTGCCAAAACGACGCAAAGTCATGGCTTGACTGATGGTGTCGATCTTTTCAAAACTCGTCAAAAGAAGCGGGATAACAATTTGGACGTTTTGTTTTACTTTATCCATCAATGTCGTGTCGCCTTTCCCCGTTCCGCGGGCCAATTGCGCATTGCGAATATTAAAGTAGTCGCGCTGCACATCTGGAATATAGCGCAAGGTCAATGAAACCGAATAGGAGATATTATAAGAAATACCGATTCGATTTAACGAAGAGGCAAATTCGCTAGGATTGGTGGTCAGCATAAAGACCAATACAAGCGGAACCATGGCGATATATTTTAAGGCTACATTCAACTCATAAAAAATTTGCTCCAAGGTTAAGGTATAGCGGCCGATGCCTTCCCAAATCACGGTGCGGCTATTGTATAACTCGACGCCAAATTCCGGTTCAAAAAGATAAATAAAGATCAAATTCAATAGCGAGAAAAAAGCAATCAGCTTAATAAAGAAGGAAATTTCATGCCATTGAATCCGAGAAACTCTTAAAGCAATAAAAGAGACGACAGTGAGCAGCAGCAAGAGTCTCGTATCATAAGTCAGCATGATGACAATCAGTGTTGCTAAGAAGTACACCAATTTAGCAACGGCATTGATCTTATGAATGGGGGTGTCTCGATCCGAATAGCCAAACAGTGCATTATTCACGGCGCATCGTCCTCTCATAATAGATAAAATTCCGGGCAAAAGAGGTGGTATCTTCAATCCCCATTCTTTTGGCTAAAGTGTATAAACTGGTCAGTCTTAAAGAAGCTTCTTTCGTTAGTGTTTCAGAGGTTAAGACATCAAAAGGGGACACATCCGCAATAATTTGCCCATCATTCACAACGATTGTGCGGTTTGAATATTCCAGCATCAGCTGCATATCGTGGGTAATCATCAAAATAGTCATTCCTGCTTCGTTGAGTTCACGAATAAAGGTCATAAATTCTGAATAATGGCGGTAATCTTGACCGGCCGTCGGTTCATCAAGAATTAAAATTTCAGGCTCCAAGACTAAAATTGCCGCAATCGTTACGCGCTTCTTTTGGCCAAAGGATAAGGCATTAATCGGCCATTCTCTAAAGGGGTACAGCCCGCAAATTTTTAATGCCCGGTGAACCTTCTCTTGGATGACAGTTTCATCGCTTTCACGATTGCGCAAACCTAAAGCGACTTCATCGAAAATCATATGCTGAGAAATCATCTGATTCGGGTCTTGGAGAACATAACCGACTCGGCCTGCTCGCTGAGCAATCGTATCTTTTGTGACGTCGGTTCCTTCCCAGAACACTTTTCCGGCGTTGGGTGTTAAAAAGGCTGAAATAATATTGGCTAAGGTTGTTTTTCCTGCGCCGTTGGTTCCGACAATTGAAATCATTTCCCCTTTATCAATTGCTAGATTGATATCCTTTAACGTTTGCCGCTTTTTGTCATAGGCAAAATGCACGTGCTCCAGCTTCAACAACTCTTCGCGTTTTTTGACTTGCTCTTCAATCATATACGTCTGATGCCAATTTTGAATTTTTTCTTTGACGTCCAATCCATCCGCTTGATGCAGATTATCAATATGGCTGACCTGTTGCATATCGACTCCCGCATACTGCATTGCTGAGAGGTATAGCGGCGTTCGAATGCCCACATGAT
>JBHWQC010000181.1:0-7429 GCA_043425375.1 Atopostipes sp. | reverse complement strand
GAAGAATAATCGCTAATTAAAATATCCGTTATAAATAAAATATTCTATTCCTCTGTGTTCTAAGTGAGGTATATAAAAAGGATACCTCAATTGACTAGGTATCCTTTTTAGTATATTCACTTCAAAATTTTTATTTAATTCTTTAAAATCGATATAAATTGATAATGCGGACTGTACAAGGGTAATCGCTCCGCACGATAGATTTGGCGACGATCGGATTGATCATTTTGTAGCACATGGTGTTCGAAAAGCACTTCATTTGTTTCTTTGTCCACTTCAACAATTTGTGAGACAGGCTCACTATGGTCAATATATGTTCGACCAAAGTTGACTAAAACATTATTCGATTCTTCCAAATAATCTGCGTCACTTACAATATCTGCAAAAGAGTACTCGCCTCTTTCTTCACCATAAGACCAGATTTCTTCTATTGTCCTATCTGCTTCATTGATTCGATATTGTACTGCACGACTATAGTCTTCTGCAACCTCTTCATGTCCGCGCATAATATAACGGTTATTATCAAACAGCATAATATCAATTGTATCTGGATTGCCATCTTGATCAGGCATTTCTTCAACTGCGTGATGTGCCATATGGAATTTTATATCCCCAATAGGCTCTAACATATAATCATCTGGTCGAGTCGTTTCTTCCCAATTCTCGTCCGCAACAGAAATCCATTCAATTTCATTTTCCGGATAAGTCATCTTCACAACCATATCATGGTTTCTAACGGAAACTAATAACGATTCGCCATCTTCTGTTTGATCAATGGCATTATGGTGATTCCAATCGTAAGATGGTTCTCCTTGGTATTCATAGTCTTCATAATAATCATTTGGGAATAGATCTTTAAAATCGGTTACTTTGACGACTTCACCTGTTTCCATATCAAACTCAATCATATTATCTTCTACATACTCACTTTGGCTATCGTGAACTAAACCAAGGAGATTGCCATTGTCTAATTCGATAATGTCATGGTCAAATGCCACGGCATTTGTATTATTATCCATTTCGAATATATAAGAATTATAAGGTTTCCCTAATAAATCCATTTCAACTACATGATCATAATCTATTTCCAGCGCTTCGTTTTCATCATGTTCTCTTCTCAATACGATGACGATGTTTCCATTACTTAAATGTTCGACGTTGTTGGCCATCCAGGGCGTCAGCATAAAGCGTACTTCTCCTTGACTATCGATGGCTGAATATTCACCGGCAGAAGTATTAAGAAAAGTTAAACCCGGATGCATCTTCTCCGGTTGCGATTCAATTAATTCAAGCCCGTAAAAGGCCTCTGGAAGTTCTGCCGTCTCAATTTCAACTTGATGTTCACTTACATTTCCATTCTCGTCGATTAATTCAAATTGAACTGTATTATTATAGCCAGCGTACAACCCGAGCACCGGAACCTCGTGAATAGTAGTTGCTTCATCGATTGAATGAGAAATTGTAGTCTCTTCCGTTTTACCCAGAACACTATAATTCAATGAAACGGGTTCTTCCGTTTCAAATAAAACAAGAGCCGATAAAGGGGCGACATTATATGGATCGAGTACAACTAATGGTGCATCCGCTGTATATACGTCAGCATCCCATTCTTCTCGTATAGCTTCTTCCGCTGCTTGAGCCCTCTCTAAAACTTCGGTATTCTCATAAAAGCGGTAGCCCGTATCATTTTCTTTTGGATCCGCTTGAGTCTCTGTACTTTCGGAAGTGTCTTCTTGAATAGATTCTTCTTGATTTTGAGTCACTTCCTCAGTATTCGCGCAACCCACTAGTGTGAACAAAAAACCTGTATACAATAACTTTTTAAACATATTTCCTCCATTTTTATTTTTAAAGCAAATCTCTTATGGCCTTTTCATGATAAACACTTATTATTCGAGATCACTTTATTTTTTTCCGTTTCTTTATATAAACTAACACAAACAAACTTACAATGGAAAGCGATATTGTAGTGAAGAATAAAGGTTGTCTAAATGTTAACTGAATAGTCATTTCTCCCTTTGGAATCTTAAAGCCAACCATGCCATTATTCACATTTAAAACTTCATGATCCTCACCATTTATTTCGAGCAGCCAGCCATTTTCATAAAAGAATGGAAGAACCATAAGGGGATAATTATCTGTATTGTTATACTGGATTTCAATATTTCCTTTTCCAAATTCTACATGATAATCTAACTCTTGATCCTTCTGGCTTCTTTCTTCTAAATCATGATGTGACAACCCATATACCGCATGTACTTCAAAGATGTAATCAGTTCCTGGGGCTAAATTGAAAATAACTGTTTCATTGTAAGGAATATGTGCTTGATGCCGATATAATTGACTCGAATATGGATCGCCGGTACTTTTTAATTGAATCGAGTGCCCATTAATTGAATAAGTGTATCTTCCTTTTTCACCTTCATCTAGTGGCTTTATCGTGTAATCAATTACGACATCATTATATTGCTGATTTTCTTGATCTAAGTCTATTTCGATATTAAAATACTCATCTGACCGTAATAATTTATTGTTTTCCGTCTCAGTATGAACATTGGTTATCGAGTAATTAATCTCATTTGGTTGAGGCCCTTCATCGATTGAAGTATTACTCTTTTCATCGTCTACAATCGCTCCATTTATTAATAATTCATCTTTAAAATGATAGTCATTTACTTCATTTGCACTATATAAGTTATGCACTGGATGAATAAAAGCAAGTGGAATAGTATTTTTATAAATTCCTAAGTATTCTACTTGCTCAATCGATTCAAATCCTGTTGGAATAATATACTCATTTGCTTCAGAAGCAATCACATAATCGGATAAAAACAAAGAGCTTAAGATTTGTCGGCCTGCCAAACCGTCAATAATTCCGTTGTTTTCTCTACTATTAATTATTTGAAAATATCGATAGAAGTACTGTTGGTAATGGTTATGAAAGCTATTGTAAACATTTAAACTACTAAACTTTTTTTGACTGCCCAAGTTATGTAAGTCTGTGAAATCGATCCGGTAAAATCGCTCTGCATCTTCCTCAATTATATTCAACGCTTGTTCAATCGGAACATTCGGATCATCGAAAGTCGTATAGATAGTTTCGTAATCCATTTGCTCTAAATTATAATCGTCATAGAGCTGTTCGTTCGTACTATAAACTGTATAAAGTGAACTAATAAATAAAAGAGGTAATATAATATACTCAGCTTTTACTGCTTTTAATCGACTTAAGAAAAATACTCCAAACATATAAAGAATTAATGCGTATAATACAAACATATCGAAATAGTGTTCAGACAATTGGCTATCTGCATAAGAGTAAAAGCCCAATGTAATTAAAACAGAGATACCTAAAAACATTGAAGGAATTTTTAAATTATAGCTCAACTCTCTTATCGTCGTCTTAACCCCTAAAGCTACGACTACGGCTATCATTAAAAACGTCATATAATGCCATCTAAATTGAGGGTAACTGAAGCCATTAAATAAACTGGCAACAAAAGGGTTGTACCTTAAGATAATCAAGACAAAAGAAAAGAAACTAAAAAATCTGAACGTCTTTGATTTATAATTTAAAAGATTCGTTATTACAAGGACAAAAAGGATGGGCAACACTTGAATCTGATCATTCAGTAACAAATTCCCTAATTCAAAGTCCAATAATTCGAAGGCTGGTATGGAGAATTCAGGACTTAATCGAGAGGTATTAAAAAAACCTTTAACAAACGGAATAAACCCGGGTAAAGATAAGCCCAGCCCCAGCAGCCCATAAATCGCGTAGTTTTTTACTTGTGCTAGCCAGTTTGTTTCCTCTTGGCTTAATTTAAAAAGAAAGCGTAAGACAATATAGACAAAAGCAAAGAGTAAATTGGCAAAGGCAAAGTAGCCGTTGTTAAAGAGGGTTAAGGCGACACCACTCGTGAAGAATTTGCCCTCCCCTTGTCTTATTATTCTTTCCACCCCGTACAGAATAATTGGCAGCCAAATCATAGCATCACCAAAAAACTCCCATAAAGCTACATGTCTAAAATAGATGGATGAGAAGGCATAAAATGTCGCCCCTAACAGGGCAACTTTTTCATTTTTTATAAAAAGATCGATATACTTGGTGGCACCCAATAAAATAAGTACCGAGCGGAAAATACTAATAAAGACGGTCATACTTGCCCAGTAAACCATACTAGGTGACTGGATGACATTAAACAGTTCTAAAACATATGTAAATAAGGCGGTTATATAAAACATCAGTGAGGTCGAATAATAATAACTTAAGCGTGAAAGCAGGTTGCTTCCACCATTTAAGAAAAAACTGTAAAAGAAATTCCCCTGTGAGAATTCCTCATAGAGTAAGTCTTTGAAGATAATCATCTGCGTAAACTGATCGGCAGGACTCATCATATACTGATTTTCTACTAGCTGGTTCGTTAAAAAATAGCCATGCCCAATAACCGCCAGCAAGAGCGCAATTAAGATAAGTTTGTAATTTCTTTTGATAAAGGGTTTAATTTTCATAGTCATTATCTTTCTTTCTGCTGTTTGTACTTTGAATGAGGTAAGGCGGACGTTCTTTGGTTTCGATAAAGATTCGACTTAAATACTCACCTATAATCCCCAGGGAAATTAATTGGATTCCCCCCATAAATAACACACCCGCAAGTAGAGTTCCGTACCCGGCAACTTCCGGACCGCTAATTAAAATTTTAGTAATTTCTACTACTAAAAAGATAAAAGCTACTAAGGAAATAATCATCCCTAATATCGACGAAATCCTTAAAGGTACTGTACTATAAGACGTAATACCATCTACAGCAAGTTTAAACAGCTGACTGACTCGCCATTTTGTTTCTCCAGCCGCTCGCTCTTCTTCTCGATAGGTTAATTGCTTTTTCTTAAAACCAATCCAACCGTACATGCCTTTGGTATAGCGTTCGGTTTCTCGCATCGAAGTCAGCGCATCTATACATTTTCGATCTAACAATCTAAAATCGCCTGAATTTGGATAAACATTTTCCTCGGTCATCTTTTGCAACACTTGATAATATAATTTAGAAGTTAACTTTTTAAAGTAAGATTCTTCCCTATTCAACCGCACCGTATAGACATCATCATATCCTTTTTCCCACCATTCAATCATTTCAATGATTTTCTCTGGCGGGTGCTGTAAATCAGCATCCATAACAATCAGCGCGTCGCCATGGGCGTAATCCATTCCTGCCAGCATACCAATTTCTTTCCCGAAATTTCGCGATAAATCCACAAATTTTACTCGCTCATCTGTTTCGGCATACTTTTTTATAAGACCTAATGTATTGTCGGTACTTCCATCATTTACAAAAAGCAGCTCAAAAGCATAATCGGTTACAGAATCGATGACTTTTGTTAATTGCTTATAAAAATGAGGTAAAACTTCTTCTTCATTATAAGAAGGGATAACGATTGTAATGAGTTTCGACATTTTATTCACCCTAACCCACTTTCATCTATTCATTTTATTTTTTAAAAACAAAAAACTTACTAAACACGTAATTTAATACTACCACAATAAACTGTGTCAGCAGTTTTGCCAGGAGTGTATCCACGGTTACGATATCTACTAACAACCACATACTCACCATGTCGATGGCTCCTGAAAGTAAGCGGAAGCTAAGAAATGAAATGAACTCGAGAACCACTGCTTGCAAAGTCTCTGTCTTTGAGTTGAAAACAAACCGTTTATTGGTTACATAAGCAAATAAAATAGATAAAATAATTGATAACGCATTTGCCCAAAGATATGGCCACTCTAGTACACGATCTAGTATATAAAAGCTCGCGATATTAACTAAAGTCGTTATTACGCCAAAAATTAAATAATTCAAAATTTCTTGATTTCTTTGTTTGCGATCCATTATTAACCTCTTCCATCTTTACTAAACTTATTCAATAAACACTGTTCATTTTATCACAATTCTAAACGCAAAGACATCGATGTGAACAAAAATAGGATGTTAGCCAATAGCTAGTCATCCTATTCTTGATTATTCAGCTGCTGCTTCTGACTCTTTGGTCCCGATGGCTATTACCCGATTTTCAGGTTCTGTCTGTTCTGTGGAAATCACTTGTTTACTTGAAGTCCCGTCACTATATACGGTGACCTCGTAAGTTTCAATCACTTGACCTACATGCCCTTCTTGCTCAATAATCTCTTCTCCTGCAGCTATATCATTACTTTCATAAGTAACAGTCTCATAGGGAATTTCTTCAATCACTTTAGTTTCTGTATACTTTTGTTCCACTGCCGGTGTTTGCTCCACTGGATTTGTTTGGTTACTGCTTTGATTGTTTGACGGTTTATTTGATGGACTGTTTGATGGTTTACTGTTTGGTTTACTTGTTTGGTTGCTTGTTGACCTACCCGATGTTTTATTCGGTTGCGAAGAGCTTGTTATCTCATTGTTTGACGAAGGATTTTGGACATTATCGGTTTGAGCCGGGGTGTTATTTGCTGGCTCAGATGTTGGAGTCGTTTCCTGAACCGTCTCTACCCCTTCTTTTTCTCGCGTTTCTTCTTCAAGAACTTCTTCACTTTTTCCTCTTCTGCAGCCAGTATCTCTGTTGAATCTAATGCTTTCTCTGTTGCATCCTCTGTCTCTTTTAAAGCGACTTCTTCTGCCGTGTTTGCTTCTTCTAAAGCTAAACGAACGGAGGCAACTTCCTCTAGTAAACGTTCTTTTAAGTCTTCATCTTTCAATTGCGCCAGGAATTCTTCTAGCTCTGCGAGTGCTTCTTCATCAACTTCTTCATTGGGTACGCCCTCTGTAGTTAGCTGCGCCACTCGTTCCCTTGCTTCTTCGATCGTCTCAATTTGCGCTTTTGCGTCCGTTAATAATCCCTGATTTCTTTTATGATAAATCGTCCGGTGTTCAAAAAAACCTAAGGCCGTTTGCAATTCCTCAATGGTTTCTATCGAAGTCTTTGGACGAACTACCTCGTCGTCTTTATAGACATTGGAGATATCTTCTTGCAGCTCAACCATTTCTTTGGCCTGTAAAAGCTCCGTTTTTATCTTTTGGATATATCTCTCACTGCGTTTACTTAAGTCTTTTTTATTTAACTCTACAAAAATTTGTTCTAATTCTGTTATTTCCGTTCCAATATCTTCTTGAATATCTGTTTTCTCTTCATTGTAAAGGGCATCTACTCTGCTCTCAATCGCGGAAATTTCATAGCCCTCAAACTCTAAAACGCGAGCTTCCTGTTGTTGTCTATAGATGAAGAGACTTCCTATGCCGATGATAAATAATCCAATTATAGCGATATAAAACTTTTTTCCTTTCACGCGCTCACCTCATCGTATATTCTTAGCTTTATCATACCTTATTTTTCAAGTCATATGCAGGGTTAATTGGACATTTTTGTATTTTAATTTATAAAATCGTATATTGAGAAA
>JBHWQC010000180.1:0-8056 GCA_043425375.1 Atopostipes sp. | reverse complement strand
CGACAATGACGGCGTCTGCCAGTAGACTTTCGCGCTGGACGGGATGCATCTGGGCTAAATCAGCAGCGAGTACGCCTTGCGTTTCCATATAAGCAAAAGGTGCGGCCTTCTCAGTTTCCGCTACCAGCATCTCTTCACTTTGATTAGTAATCGTGTAGCCCGGCGGCAGATAAGCCGCATTTTCTTTATCGGTAATGATATAGCGGATGCCGAGCGCTTGATTCACTACTCGCCGGTCATCAATGCCGTTGCGTAAAGGCTGGATGACTTGGTACTGGCTCGTTTCAATCATTTGGGCAAAATCGGAGACCGCTCCATTGGTTAGCGAGGCATAAGAATTGGTGCCGTTGACATCTAAATAGGCATAGTGATTACGGACCTGATTGTCTTTAGAGCTGACGCCGATGCGGTACCATTCTTCATTATTAGTTGGCAATTCTTTTTCTAAACCATCAAAAGTCATTTGATAAGAAGTATCAATAGTACCGTAGTCTTCCGTTTCGGACATGGCGTTTTTGCCGAGCGGTGTATAGAAAATCAAGGCATTGGTCGCCATATTCAGCGCCGCTAAAACAATAGCTATTTTTTGGTAAGCATTAGCTTCTCTTAAGAAATAGTAAGCGGTCCAGCCGATAATCACAGGTGGGAGGTATAAAAAATAATCTTGCGTAATAAAGGTGGCCGCTCCAAAAATTAGGGTAAACCCAATCATTAACCTCTTGATGCCTTGTACGTCTTTTGCCCCCATTTCACCTAAATGGTCTAGGAAATAAGCGAGCGCAGCCGCCAGGAAAAAGGGCAAGACGAAGGTGAAGCGGTTGTAGGGGCCGGAAAAGCCGTTCATCGCAGAGCCGAAAAACGGGAACAGCAGCATGACGCCTAAGATTACAAGGCCCCAAAACAGCCCTGGTTTTTGATGGCGCCGGCGAAATAAAAATGGCAAAGTCAAAACGCCCACAATCGACAGGCCGCCCACCGTCCAAAATTTGGTGCCGGGGGTGATGCTGTTTAAAAGTAGCAGGCCGTAGTAGTCAAGTGGATACGCCAGCATGGAAACCGGCGGCGCAGTCGGCGAGCGGGAAGCCGCTAAAAAGCCGTAGACTTGCGGCAGGAAGATGACGGCTGAGACCAAGATGCCGACTAAATAAAAGCCGACGAATTTCAAAAGCCACTGGGTGAACATTTTCCCGCCTTGACCGTAATCGGGGTAGCGCAAGAGCGCATAAAAAAAGGCCAAAATAGTCAGCATATAAAAGAAATAAAAATTGGAAATCGCCGCTAACCCAACCATCAGCGCAAAAAAGGCGCCGGATTCTTTTTGAAAGATTTTTTCCATACCGAGCGCGATCAGCGGAAAGAAAATCAAGGGATGGATGAAAAAGGGATGGCGCACCACGTTGTAAATCACAAAATGGCTGAACGTGTAGGTCATCGCAGCGGCTAAGGCACTCCAATGGCCGAATTTCATTTGACGCGCGTAGAGAAGAAAGCTCGCGCCCACTGCCCAAATACGCACAAACATCACCGCGTGAAAGGCCAGTTCCTCAGCGCCTTCGGGAAACAGCAAGCCTAAATAAACAAACGGGTCGCCCACCACATAATAGCCATAGGTCAGCAGCGTATCTTGGCCCAGGCCAATCGACCAGTCCCATTGCTGCCAATTCCCTGTCTGGAAAAAGTTGCGGATGATATTTAAATACTGGCGGAAAAAGGGATAATGCTGGTGGTAGCCATCCCCTTGGTGGATAAAAGATTTGCCTTCGATAAGGAAAGGCGTATAGATTATCGCTGCAAGGAGCAGAAATAAAATGGTATAGTTTAAATATGTTTTTTTGTTGACGCGAGTCATTGGGATTTCCTCCAATTTATAAAAAAATAAACAATTTGCTGAAAAGATCATTCAAGACGACTACAATAAAAGATGTCGTGTGTTAAGAAATCAACGGGAAGCTAATGAAACGGAGACATCCCTTCCGCCTATTTCTTAAACAAATTTTACAATACTGGATCTGTTTGTGCTATATATAGTGTTTTAATGTATAAAAAGAGGCCGCCTCGGAGGCAACCTCTTCGTATTGTAACATAATTTTTTAAAAAGTTTTCGATTCAATGTTGGTCAGCTGGTTCGTCGCCTAGATCCAATTTTAACTAAAAGATAAGAAGATAGGAGCACCAGTAAAAGCAATAAAACAGGGGACAGCCCTGGAAACCACTCGCGATACAGCCAAATAAACAAATAATGCGAAAGATACATTGGATAAGAGTGATTGCTTAACGCATTTAAACCGGTTGCGAATCGATTTTTTGCTTCTGGTAAACTCATCACAAAAAAGATCACCATCACCGAATAAACTAGAATACTCAATCTCGTTTGCGTAAGCACCAAATCCTCCGTCAGCTCCATCGGTTCAAAAAGGACATTGGCCAGCGACAGGAACAACAGCATTGAAATCAGGGTCTGATTCCATTGCGCGTGCAGCTTTTCCCCATGTTCAGCCAGCCAGATTCCTAAGACAAAATAAAAGAGCCAGTTAAACGGATTATGATTCCGTGTAAAGCCTTCAATCGGAACACCCCAAGTCACAACCAGACTATAGGTTGTGGCGGCTGCTGAAAGCAACAAGCCCCAGTCCTTCTTCCCGAGCTTTTGTAAAAAGGGATAGGCCAGATAAAACAAAGCAATCAGCGGCACGAAATATAAATGCGGCGCATTTGTCCCCCGAAGCAGCCCCTCTACCGCTTCGCCAAATGCGATTCTTTCTTCTTGAATGAAAAAACGGAAGACTAAATAGATGAGATTCCACAAAAGGTAAGCGGGTAAAAGTTTGCCCAAGCGTTTTTTCAAAAAAGTGAAATAATTGCCGGACCGCTGATAACTATTTGAGACCGTCAGTCCCCAGCCCGAGAGGAAAATAAAAACAGGGACACCAAAACGAGCCGCTTGGTTCATGATAATAGAGCTTGTGACGCTCTCGACCGCAGTCGGCGCGGTCACGTGGATGGTTACGACGGCGAGTATAGCTAAACCGCGCAAATAGTCGAAATTTGCATAGCGTTTTTCCATGGCGGCCCCTCTCTTTCTATTACAGTATACATATTCTACATGTTTGAATAGTTGTTGTTTACTCGTAGACCTTTCTAGTTTCCAGGTGTTTCATTTTAAAGAGACGAAAAGGATGTCAGCATCCTACTCGACATCCCTTTCGTTAAATTTAAAAAATAGGCGTGAGTTAGACTAAGTTTATTCGTCACAACCCGCACTTTTTGACGAGTAAACCCTCATTTATTTCGATTTATGGGAACTTTTCCTTCCCAGTATCTGCGACTCAGTACAGAGGAAGGATTCCTCCCTCCACACTGTATTTATTCACTAGTTGGAGTAAATACTGCTTGAATGGTTAAATCCGTCGAGGGGGTTAATTCAATCTGCCCTTCTTGCAAAGGGAGGCCTGCCCAGTGCGAGAATTCATAGCCTTCTTTAGGCACGGCTTCGAATGTAATAGGCACACCAGCAAAATAGGTGCCTGACCAAGGACTTTCTCCTGTATTTCCAGGCAGCTCACTCGTAATCTCTATTGTATTCAAGCGGACATAACCCCTTTCCGTTTCATTTTCGACACGGACTTTGATTGTCTCTTCAATGCCAAATTGGTTCATTAGGTGAGTTCGAATATTTTCAGGCCGTTTTTCAGCAAAAGCTTGTTGGTCTTCTACTTCTGCCAACCACTCTTCCATCGAACCGATAACACCCCAACGATCAATATGATGAGGCATCTCCTTTTCTAGCGTACGGACAAACCCATCAATTTTTTGATCGACTACTTCCTCAATAAAGATACTGTTAATTAAATCATTCATCCGGTTCAAAAAGTCTATTCTAAACTGTTCATTAGCGATGACTTCTCGAAATAAAAAAGTCGACCATTGTCCGACACTGTCATTTTGACGTGATTCATCGAGCAGCCACTCAATTGTGTTATGCGTATAATCACGAATATAGTCAGTCCCTCTATGCGGATCCCCATATAAATTAAAGCCATGGTCCGTATCGAACAACATCCAACGCCAGCGCCCATCATGTCCGTAAGGGGCATCCTTTTCATAGGAATCAGTGGTTTTACGCCAATATCTGATATTCCCATGGGGCCAATCCGTATTCGCAAAATAAATTTGGACCGCAAAATAATCTCTAAAATTTTCAGTATCCATCACCGTTTGAATATATTCGAAATGTTCCTCTTCTTCTAGCCCATTTTCTGCGATATAGTCCAGCATATTCGTATAATGATAGACATCCTTACTTTCACCGTCATCTAATTCCGCATTATTTTGTAAGATGACGACATCTTCTGGATTCATATCGTAATGCGTGCTGAGGTAATACCGATCGTAACGTTCACGAATATTTTGAATGCCGTAGTAGTCACCATTCATAAATAGAACGGCTGGCCTATAGGCTTGTGTATCCATGGTACCTAAAGGTTCAACCAAAGATTGCATCAAAGCATCATTATACATCGTAAATTGCCAGTCATTCCCTGAATTTCTTAAGAGCAGCCTCTTAAATTCGGTCACTGTTCCTTCGCCATTCATTTTTTCTAAGCCATTAAAGAAGTCATAATTCAAAGTCTGTTCCGTATCATATTCATCATCGGCAAGTAATCGAAGGGATTTTTGAGGATAGCTTCTTGTATGCCCGCCATGGATTCGAACGCCTAATTCTTGCTCTAGCGCTAACTCTCCATCCGTTTCAAAGAAGTCGATATGAACCGGTCTTTCCCATTCACTGCCTCTATTATGCGCATTTTCATCCGTATAAATGCCAATATCTTCATCAAATAAATGAGCAGGGTCGGTGACTAATGAAAAGACGGGTAAGTCAAAGCGCTCATTGGCGTTCTCATGAACAAGATAGGATTTAGAGACGGTTTTACTCATTTTATGGTCGTCCGTTAAAACCTTAGCTCGAACGATAGTCATTGACTCATCAGCTTTGGGTGTCATTTCTATCGGCTCTTCATAAATAGCTGAGTCCATCGTCGGTTCAGAACCGTCTAACGTGTAATAGATGGTCCCCTCCTCTGAAGGCGCCTTTATTTTCAAGTCAAAACCTTCTGTATAAAAGCCAGACTCTCTTCCTACTGCTGGTGCTTCTAATGTATGCAGTAGCCTCTCAGGACGAACTTCCCCCGATAATGCGCCCCTGCTTCGCAAATAATCAATAATGTCCGGATTAATTGTTTCAACGTTTGAATCGATGACATTTAACCGCTGCAGATTTGTCAGTTTGTTAAGAAATACGCCATTATCTGTTATAGGAACATTTCGTATAATGAGCGTTTCAAGATTGATTAACTCACTCAGCGGTTCCAAAGATTCAATCCCTGAATTGGAATGAATGTTTAAATAGGTAAGCCGTGTGAGATATCTCAGCGGCTCTAAAGAAACAATGTCATTCTCCCGGAGATTTAATTCTTCTAATAAGGTCAACGTTTCAAGTGCTTCAATATCGTGCAGTCTATTCTCGCGTAAATCCAATTGTTCTAGATCTCTCAAGTTGCTCAGAGGAGAAATTTCCTCAATATGATTATCTCTCAGGTCTAATTCTTCCAGTGTCGTTAAATGCGCGAGTAAAGAAACGTCTGATAGACGCGTCTCATTCCCTTCTTCATCACGTACCACATTATGACGGAGATTTAATTCTTGAATATCTAAAAAGATAATATCATCAAACTGGATGTCTTCTAAACTCGTAATCCCGTTGTTTCGAAGATTTAAAACTTCTAACTTTGTCAGGGTTTGCAGAGGCACGACACTCTCTATCGAATTATCTTCTAAATTAAGGGTGCGTAATTCACGTAAGGTTTCGATTCCCTCTAAACTCTCAATACCATACCCGCTGGCATCCAACTCTTGCACTAAATCAACGTCACTCGGTTCAATTGACCCTTCTTCTTTTCCAATCGTATCCCTTACCGCTTGCTCTAACCCCGGATCCTCAAAATGAACAGCCGAATCCGTGGATGTTTGGAAGGTAGCGATAAGTAAAAAGACGGATAGAAGGATAGCAAATAAACTAGCTACATTAAAAAACGTATAGTTTCTTTTCATAAATCCTCCTAATGATCTTTAGTATCGTAGGGAACCATCATGATCTAAAATGGATGCATTAAACACTGAATGCATGGCACCAATTTCTCTTACGAGTCTCTCTCCCTTATCCGTTTGAATCTCATAGATAATATCTAAATTGTTTTTGTTTACATTTCTTGATTTCACTGTATAGTGAATCCCTTTGTTCTCGAGAATTCGATTCAAATCCGCTTCAAAATCTTGGTTTTCTCCATTGACTACAAGCAGCCGCGGCGCCTCTTTTAAATCAATATGGTCCAGTGCGAAAATACCAATCGTGACAATAATTGCTGTAATAACAGCTAAGCCGTATATTTCTGTTCCAGAAACGATACCTGTTGTAATGCCCCAGAACACAAAAGCTAAATCCATCGGGTCTTTTAGAGCCGTACGGAAACGGACAATGGATAACGCCCCCACCATACCTAAGGAAACCACTAAATTTGCTTGCATCGCCACCACAATCGCAGCTGTCAAGACCGTAATAATGGGCAGCGAAATATTAAAACTTTTCGAATAAAAAGATTCTTTTGATACCATCCGGTACACAAAAAAGATATAAAGGCCTAATAGTGAAGCAAATAATAAAGCAAATAACATCCTCTGATAGGACATCCCTGCACTTCTCGTTAAAAAATCCACAACTTCGTTTATCATATCGTTCTTTCTCCTTCTGCATGTAAATGGCTTAAATAAAATTTAGAAAACGTTGTTCTTTCCAGCTCACCCGTTTCAATCGTCTGCGCAATAAATCCTGGCAGAACCCCGTCGTACTTCACCTCAAAAACATGTACATTTGGTGGCAACACCGGGATTTTAGGGATTTCATTGTCAAGAAACCGATCAAAATAACTGGAGTGTGCGAGGTTACGGTCAAATGTGATGCGGATATTCCCAGTATCATAAACAAAGGCCGTTCGCTCATACTCAACGATTACGCTCGGCCGAAGTAAATTCATCTGCATATCTAAATAAAGCTGCTTTAAGGGTTTGGGGTCACCGGGGTCAAATCTTAAAGTTCGATTTAAAATTTCATTATATTTCTCAATAGAAAGCTGGCAACTTTCTTTGACATTCTTATTTTTTAATTTATGTTTGATTTCAAGGCGGATATATTTTTTAGGCTTATCATATACTCGGATTCTATATTTCTTTCTTTCCTCAACACCAGCATCATTTTCTCTGTATGCCTTTCGCTGATAGGTGTCAAAATACATACTGCGAATTCGATAAGCCTTCCCTACTTGATTCCTATCTTTTTCAAGAAAAGGCGACAGCTTTCTTTCCATAATCTGAAGCGTCGATTCATCGACTAAAAACTTCAATTCATTTCTATACATTGATTAATAACTCCTACTTTTTCTTTTCAGTTAGGTATTCTATTGATAGATTACGTATGGTACAAAGATAAAAACGGGGTGTTTTTTACTTTATGTAAACTTTCTGTAAAAGACCTCCATGAGTATAGCAAGAAATTCACATGAAATAAATAGTCATCCTCGAATGAAAACGCATTAAAAGAAGCTCTCCTACATTCTCTCTGTATTTAGGCCACAAAAAAGAAGCCTCTCCTTTAAGGAGCTGCTTCTTTTTGAAAGTTTATGCTAAATAAACAGGAATATCCACATGGTTTAGACCGATACCAATTGATTGGTATAAATTATAAATCGTATTGACTTGTTTGGAGGCCCAACCAATATCTGTTGCATACTGACGGGTCGCATAGCCGTTATTGGCCATCGATGTTGGATTCCAGCGCATTTTATACAAGGTGTTTTGACCGGCTTTTACGTAATTATTGCCAATAAAGGCGGCTCCTCCAATAATGGCCGCTTCTGGCGTAAACCATTTCTCTTCAAGTGCTCTTAGTGAACCGTAACCGACAGGATCGCTATCAAAAGCGCCAATACCAAACACATTGTAG
>JBHWQC010000179.1:0-5570 GCA_043425375.1 Atopostipes sp. | reverse complement strand
AAGTGATACTAATCAACAAATTCACTACCCTCCTTCTAAAGCTTCAATGATAGGCTGCTCTGACTGTTCGGTAATTACAGTCAATTGCTTTTCTAACGCGGCATTATTGGGTTTGATGCCATCTATCTCATGTTTCTTCACTTCTTCTCGAGTATCTTTTCTCATCCTGATGCCTCCATTTCTGAAAAGGGAATAAGAAAAGGTTATAAAGAATGTAGGAACAACAACAATTTTAAATTGCCGATTTCCTCCATTAAATAACTGCCATTTACAACAATCACAGCTGAAGTTGAAAAAGCAACTGATGAAAATGAACCAGGACATTGCGGAAGAAGTGATTGCTGGGAAATGGGGGAATGGTGAAGAGAGAAGAAAACAGCTGAGTCATGCAGGGTATAATTATGAAGGAGTACAGAAGTTAGTCTATCCGTTGGTAAAATAAATTTAGATTAAAAAAGAGTAGAACCCTAGGAATCACCTTCTAGAATTCTACTCTTTATTTTTTTCTTCTATTTTTCGACCATTTTATCGACTAAGCGTAAGAAGGCGCGCACACTTTCTTCGACTTTGTCTTCTGGTGTGTTTTCTTCTTTCGCATGGGAGATGCCTTTTTCAGAATAGACAAACAACATCACCGTTGGCATTAATGCGGACATTTCCATGGCGTCGTGGTTGGGACCTGATGGCATCGCATAACTTGTACCCGTTTCTTCTTCGACCGCTTCTTTTGCCAATTCAATTAATTCTTCATCAAAGACACCGGGGGTCTTGTCCATGACTTCTTCCCATTCTACCGTCACCTTGTGTTTTTCAGCAGCGGCTTGAACCACTTCTTTGGTTTCTTCGAATAATTGATCTAACGCTTCAGGATCAGTTGTCCGTTGATCCAATGATATCGTTGTCTTTCCAGGTACAATGGTGACAACTCCTGGTTCAACATCTACTTCACCAACCGTTGAAACGGCCTCATATTTTAAAGCCAATTCCCGAATTTCTAAAGCGGACTCCGCTGCAGCTAAGAAAGCATCTTGCCGCATTTCAGTTGGGAAGGAGCCTGCATGAACGGCTTGACCGGTGAAGGTAATGGTATTTCGTTTTACTCCGGCAATTCCTGTGACTGCCGACACCGCTTGTCCGGCTTCTTCAAGCACAGGTCCTTGTTCAATATGCATTTCAAGATAAGCCGTTAAGTTTTTGGCAGCCATTTCATCTTTAGCGTCCAGTACTTTATGGGCATCCACACCATGTTCGCTCAAGGCCTCTTCAAACACTTTCCCATCGATGCCTTTCCGACCAAGCAGCGGTTCAATATCTAACGTACCACTTGCGGCAGAAGATCCAAAGGTGCTATACCCAAAGCGGGCCCCTTCTTCATCCGCCCAATCGACCAGATAGATTGTTTTGGCTGGTTTCTTATTTTGTTGTTTGTAGCGACGAATGGCCTCTAGGGCACTCATGACACCTAAAACACCATCCAGCCAGCCACCGTCTGGCACACTGTCTAAGTGACTTCCAACAACGATTCCATCGTCGACTTCACCTTCCACTTTTGCCCAAAGGTTTCCAGCTGAATCTATGGAATAATCAATTCCATAACTGTCTAATTTATCCGTCAACCATTTACGCGCTTTGGCCCATGTCTCTGTCCAAGCGACTCTTTGAGCCCCATTTTCGTCGCTCGTTAATTCAGCCATTTTCTTTAAATGCGCTAACACTCTTTGTGAACTTTGCTTCAGTTCGTTTTCCAAATAAAAACCTCCATATGTATTTTTTTCCTGTACTCTAATTTTAGGGCAGATAGGCAGTCATTTCAAATGAGGATGTAGGGGGTTTAAATCTTTCAAAAATCTTTGGTATACTGAATGCATTCAATAAAAAGGAGAGTTGTATGCGTACACTAATCAAAAATGGAACTATTGTAACATCGGAAGCAGAATACCAAGGGGACATCTTAATCGCGGAAGATAAGATTAAAGCGATCGGATCTGACTTGGACGTTGAGGCGGATCAAGTGATTGACGCCGAAGGAAAATACGTCCTCCCAGGTGGAATTGATCAGCATGTTCACTATTCGTTTGAATTTAATGGGGAAGAAGTCAAGGGGTTTGAAACAACAGCTGCTGCTGCTGTAGGCGGAACAACGACCGTGATTGAATTTGTGAACCAAGAAAAAGGTCGCGGTTTAATTGAGACGATGGAGGATTATAATAAAGAGCGTGTGGAAGATAAAGCGATGGTTGATTATTCTTTCCATCCAGTGATAACGGATGCACGTGAAGAAGTCATTGAGGAAGTCTCTGAATTAGCGGATTACGGAACGCCAACAGTTAAACTGTTTATGGCTTATAAAGGAATGTTCTTCCATTCAGATGATGAAACGATCGCTAAAACAATGCGGGTAGCCAAAGACCATGGCATAACAGTGATGGTACATGCGGAAAACGGGGACTTAGTCGATATGTTCCAAAAAGAAGAAGTCGAAAAAGGAAATACGGATCCGTACTACCATGCAGTTTCTCGTCCGCCAATCGTTGAAACTGAAGCGACTGAGCGAGTGATTAACTTAGCGAAAGCAATGGATGCGCCGGTTTACGTGATGCATGTGACAACTGAAGGAGCTGGAGAAGCCATTAAGAATGCGCAGTTGAAAGGCGCACCAGTTTATGGGGAAACATGTGTCCAATACTTAACCTTGACAAAAGACGATTTAGCTCGTGAGGAGTTCGAAGGCGCTAAATATGTGATGTCGCCTGCGCTTCGTGATGAGAAAGATCAAGAATACTTATGGGATGCGATTGACAATGGCTGGTTAAACACGGTGAGTACCGATCACTGTGGGTTTGACTTTGAAACTCAAAAAGTGATGGGGAAAGATGACTTCCGCAATATTCCAAATGGCGCACCAGGGGTAGAAGATCGTTTGGGTATTCTTTGGACAGAAGGCGTCGAAAAAGGACGCATTTCAAAAAGGAAATTGGTCGATTTATTCTCAACGACACCGGCTAAAAATACTGGGTTGGAACACCGTAAAGGGCATTTAGCTCCAGGATACGACGCGGATATTGTTGTTTACGATCCGAATGAAAATAAAACGATTTCAGCTGAAACGAGTCTTCATGGAACAGACTATAATACTTTTGAAGGGTTTGAACAAAAAGGCGTCGTCGACAAAGTTTTCTTACGCGGCCAGCAGATCGTTGATCATGGAGAATTCACCGGCCAACAAGGACAAGGCGAATTTGTGGAACGTGAAGCTTATGGATTGGCTTATGAGAATGTGGAAGCGTAAAAGAAATTTGTTTCAATAAAAATAGAAGATAGAACTGAAGTGTTAGTGAATCGATTTTCGATTTTCTAACACTTTTTTGATTGAGAGAGATAAGATAATTACAGATTGGATGATAGACTAAACCTTAAGATAGTCAACAGAAGAGTTTGTTATTAATGGAAAAGAAGTAGGAAGTTTAATATATTGTCGTGAGGAAAGAAATCCAAAGTAAATAGAGGTGTTCCACCTACTTTAAGAGACGTACTATTGAGTTATTAACTCACCATCCGCTATTAAATTCTGGCCGGTAATATAAAACGATAACCTGCATTTAAAGTTTACCTGACAGGTAAACATTTTTTTGACATTAGTGACATTTCCTGTATACTTATTCATATAAAGTAAGTTCTGAGGCAGGGTGGCAGGGAGGCGTAGTTCTGGAAGTTCAATATAAATCGAAGAAATTAGAAAAGCAATGTACAAACCGGAAAGAAGCTGTAAAAAAGTTTGGAGATCGGAATGCAGAACTCATATCTCAAAGAATTCAAGAAATTAAATCAGTAGATTCGGTAGAGGTGCTTGTGCAGTTTAAAATTGGACGCTGTCACCCCCTCGTTGGAGATCGGAAAGGACAATATTCCATGGACTTAGTTCACCCTTATCGACTAATTTTTGAGGAAATTAACGATGAAATAAAGATTGCTAAAATAATGGAAGTTGTAGATTATCATTGATAAAACAATGGAGGAGAGAGGTAATAATGATTAAGAATAGTAAAACGTATATTGCAATTCCTCCTGGTGAAACCATCAAAGAACAATTAGATGAGAGAGGTATGACCCAGAAGGAATTTGCAGCTCGTATGGGGTACTCGCAAAAACATATTAGCCAGTTAATTAATGGCCAAGTTCGTTTGATGGATGATACTGCACAACGCTTAGAGAATGTACTTGGAATTCCTGCCACCTTTTGGCTGAATTTAGAAAATAATTATCGATTAGCACTTCATAAAGTAGAAGAAGAAAATGATTTTGATGAAGATAAACACATTGCTGGTAGTATGCCTTATGCAGATAGTGCACGACTAGGCTGGGTAAAAAAGACTCGAAAAATAGGTGAAAAAGTAAAAGAATTGCGTAAGTTCTTTAGAGTTGCTCGATTAAGTTCGATTGACAATATGAACCATCAGAATGCTATATATAGGAAACTTGGCGCAACGAAAAATTCTGAATATGCAAAAATTATGTGGATACAGCAAGTTCAAAATATAGCGGAGCTTCAAGAAGCTGAAACACTGAATATTAAACGTTTAAGGGATCATTTAATGAAGATACGCTCAATGACAAGACTTCGTCCAGAAGAATATTTACAAGAGTTAGATGCGTTGCTAAAATCTTGTGGAATTGTGCTTGTTTTAGTTCCACATTTACCAGGCTCTTTTTTACATGGCGCAACTTTTTTGGATAAGAAGAAAATTGTCATTGGACTAACAATCAGACGTAAGGATGCCGATATTTTTTGGTTTAGTTTATTCCATGAAATTGGCCACATTATAAATGGAGATGTGTTTGAAGACATCCCAGCAGCTGAAGTAGAAGATGATGCAGATACTTTCGCTGCTGATTTATTGATACCTTATGAAGCTTATAGTGCATTTGTGGAGAGAAAAGATTTTACTAAAAAGTCGGTCATCTCGTTTAGTGAAGAAGTGGAAATTCATCCAGGAATTGTTGTCGGACGCTTGCAAAAAGAAGGATACATTAACTATAATCAATTGAATATTTTAAAAGAAAAGTATGAATTTGTTTAACTTAAAAGACTGAATGAAAGGAACTCATGTGAGTTCGAATTAACCCGCTTCTAATCAATGATAAATAGAGGCGGGTTTTACTTTTTATTCTTAGAATATAAAGTAAAAGATCTGTGGAACCTAAAGCCATCAAACAGAGAGCTCGATAGCAGGGTGGTTTTGGATGTATAGATTATGGAAATCAAATTATAGAGCATCAATATCTCATGCCTAAGCAACTTCAAAGATGAGAATTCGGACGAGAATAGCCACTTTAAGGGACCGATCTTATTAAAATGTATAAACTCAACCAAGAATTACGTAGAATTGACTTATATTATATAGAAATTGGGATACCTGATGGTTTACAGCTGAAGATATTTAGTAGAAGGAACATATTCAGAATAAGTGTAGATATGATATATTCAAAATTTAGCTGGGAGGAATTATTTTGAAAGATATGGAAATGAAGGTAAGCCTTAAGTGTAATGTATGTGGAAATGACCAATTCTC
>JBHWQC010000178.1:0-2747 GCA_043425375.1 Atopostipes sp. | reverse complement strand
CGTAACTTTTTGGAATTTCTACGCGGTAGGCAGATCCAGCGCGTAACTTTTTGAAATTTCTACGCGCAAGGCTGATCCAGCGCGTAACTTTTTATGATTTCTACGCGATAGGCAGATCCAACGCGTAACTTTTTGGAATTTCTACGCGGAAGGCTGATCCAGCGCGTAACTTTTTGAAATTTCTACGCGGTAGGCAGATCCAGCACGTAACTTTTTGGAATTTCTACGCGGTAGGCAGATCCAGCGCGTAACTTTTTATGATTTCTACGCGGTGGATGACTATATTCTCCTCTTGTTAATCAAATGATTTTCTCAACGTTAGTTTATGACGAATTGAGTGGATGTACAAATACTCTTTCGAGATGGTAACTATCTTCTTAGCTTATTGTTTACTTATTTCTATACAACATTCTTTTTCTGGCTTCTTTCGAATACAAATTCGTCATTCTGTATTCTACCGGCTACACATTCTCTATAATGTCTATAAATCCTTTCGCATTGCCATTTCTGTATCTTGCAGGGTTTCATTTCACCCGATACACTATATATGTAGATAAGGAAGTCCAATGAAAGAGGCGATATGTGATGATTCAAATCATTCGTCCGAAGCGTGATCACTTATGACAAGTCTTCACGTCACATTATTGGCTTTTGCCATCTCGCTAGGTCCACTGGCGATGATGATTGTAGAAGGAGCAATGGCTCCAAAAATTCAATACCTAGAACTTTTGAAAGTCAGTCTGTTGATTGAGAGTTGTCAAACACTCGCCCTCTTAATCGAGGTGTCGATTTATCCCTTCGCTTTAAGGATGGGTGTCGATATTCATCCTTTGTTTTGCCGCAATGAATACGGTGTTAATCGTAGAAATGTGGATTCTTGACGACAAGACCCATAAGATAGATGCGGATCAAATTTATGAAGCGTATAACTTTATCGTTACGCATAATGTGGAAGACTTTTTTGAATAGAAAAAACGCAGACCCGATTGAGGTTTGCGATTTTCGTTTTAATTTTCTGTAAGCTTTATTTAATTAAATAGATTTTTTTCCATGAAAAACATCGATACGCCGCCTAAGCCGACGTGGGTTCCTACAGCCACACCCATCTGCATAATATGAATATCACCGGTGAAATTCGTATACTTTCTCATGCGTTCCTTAAGTTGCTCTGCAATCCCAATATCTGAAGAGTAGCCAATAATGACAAAGTTTGTCCATTCTTCTGCATTTCGCTTTTTAAATTCTTCCACATAATATCTAAGCGCTCGATTCGTGCCTCTAACTTTAGCTACAATTGCCCCTTGCCATCTTTCATCGACATAATGGGTTTCACACGAAGCATTTCACCAATGATTGCTCCAGTATTTGAAATACGCCCACTCTTGATTAGATTTTTTAAATCTTCTACACATAAAAAATGTTTGACTCGTTTTTTATGCGATTCATTAAATGCAATCAACTCTTCAAAAGTGTAGCCTTCTTCAATTAACTGTGCGCTCTTCAAAATTAACCAACCACTCCCATGGCTCATTGATTTCGAATCCACCACATGTATTTTAATTGCTGCATCTGAGTGTTCTTCGAAAAATAAATCTTTGGCAATCACAGCGGATTGGTAAGAACCACTCGTACCACTTGACATACAAATACATAAAAATTCATCATAACCCTCTTTTATTGCTTCATTGATGATATCAACATAAGCTTCTGGGCTTGGCATTGCCGTTGTCGGCAGCTCTTTGAGCTGAGGCAAGCGTTCAAAAAATTCATCCGCTGTAAGATCCAATTTATCTTTATAATTTTTACCCTCAATGGTAATATTTAAAGGCGCAATTCCAATATTGTATTGTTCGATTACCTCTTTTGATAAGTCACAAGTCGAATCAGCCATCAGTTTAATCATAGATTTTCCTCCTGCATCCATTTCCCCTCAATCCAGGCTGAGGAATAGATTCATTATACAGAGTATTCGTATAAGAGGTACCCTTCAAATACACAATTTTAGTTCTTTGTCGATTTTCAAATCTAATATGCAAAAACCCATTAACCTCTCTTTTTATAACCATATCTTAACCTGGTTTAGATGAGTACAGCGCGGACAGCGGGCTTTATGTGTACCTCTTTTTCGCGGTAAACGCAAGGTAGTTTCACAATTGGAACAATCACGGTAGCGATGTGTAGGAATATCTTTCGTTCTTTTCACTAACTTTTCCCACTTTCTTTTTGCAATGCCAAAAACCTTCATAAATTTCTGATTTTCTGCTTGTCTAGCTAAAATGTTTTTCGAAAAGAACCGATAAAACGTCCAAATCACTAAAGCCATTGAGACGATACTCAACAATGTGCTCTCTAGAAAAATTTGTACAATCAGCAAGACAAACACCAGGCTGCCGCTGGCCAAGTAGAGCTGATCAATTCCATTCCGTCCGTACATAAAGCCAGCAAATTTCCATAACCATTTTTTTAACATGCAATAAACTCCTCGTAATTATATTCTCCTTAATTATAAACCAAAAAAATGACATTTATTAAAAGAATTTATGACAAACTATCCAAATCCTCCGCTGTCTTGCTTTCTGTAGATTTTGCCGTATAGTTAGAACTATTAAGATTACGAAAAAGGACGTGCAAAATGCGAATCAACAAGTTTATACGTGAAGCGGGCAAGACTTCCAGACGAGGAGCAGACCGACTCATTGAAGAAGGACGCGTGTTTATCAATGGGCGCCGCGCGAAAATTGGCGAAG
>JBHWQC010000177.1:0-5136 GCA_043425375.1 Atopostipes sp. | reverse complement strand
ATCTCGGACAAAATAAGCCGGGCGGTCTTTGGTTTCCACAAAGACCCGAGCCAAATATTCACCAATGGCCCCAAGCGAAATCAGCTGAATACCGCCTAGAAAAACAATGGCCGCAAGCAAAGTCGGATAGCCGGCTACACTCGAACCTAAGAATAGCACTTTTAAGATTTCATAGGCCAAAAAGAGAAAGGAAAGCAAAGAAATCACCATCCCCAGCACGGACCACATCCGCAGCGGCGCCGTTGTATAGGAAGTAATGCCATTAATGGCTAAGCGCACCAAATCGGACAAACGCCATTTGGTCTCGCCAGCTGCACGAGCTGACTCTTCATATGCAATGGCTTTTTTCTTGAAGCCGATATAGGCATACAAGCCTTTTGTGTTGCGCTCATTTTCACGCAGATGTTTCAAAGCCTCAACGCATTTGCGGTCCAGCAGCCGAAAATCGCCCGCGCCTTTATAGACTTCCTGTTCGGCAACGCGGCTCAAAACGCGATAATACGTATTTGACGTCCAGCGTCTTAAAGGATTGCTCTCGGCTTTCTCCTTGCGCACCGTGTACACATCTTCATAACCCGCTTCCCACCAGCCGACCATTTCACGAATCATTTGGGGCGGATGCTGCAAATCGGCATCCATAATAATAACCGCATCCCCATTGGCGTAATCAAAGCCCGCCAGCATCGCCGTTTCTTTCCCAAAATTGCGGGATAATTCGACGTACTCTACACGCGGGTCTTTTTGATGGTAGTCTTCGATCAATTCTTGGGTGCGATCGGTGCTCCCGTCGTTCACAAATAAAAATTCAAAGGCGTACTGCGTAAGAGATGACGTGACCGCAATGAGGGCGTCCTTTAAGGCCGGAAGCACTTCCTCCTCGTTGTAGGCTGGAATTAAAATGGTGATTCGTTTCATGACAGTCATCCCTTCTGTTCGTTCTCTTAAGCAAATTTTACAATACTGGGCCTTTTTGTGCTACAAATAGTACTTTAGCACATAAAAAGAGGCCCCCTCGCAGGCAACCTCCAAGCAGTATAACATATATCGATTTTTCATTGTTGGTTCAATGTCGTTTAAGGTCCCCCAGCTTCGCGAATAGGGAGGAAGACAGGAGCACAAACAAAAGCAATAACACGGGCGGCAGTTGCGGGAACCACTCGCGAGCCAGCCAAATAAAAAAGTAGTGCGAAAGATAGATTTGATAGGAATGATGGCCTAATTCATTTAAGGCCGTTGTGAACCAATTGTTGGCTTCGGGTAAAACCATGACAAAAAAGATCACCATCACCGAATAGAAAATGATACTGAGTCTTGTTTGTGTAAGCACCAAGGCTTCCGTCAGCTCCATCGGTTCGAATATGACGTTAGCGAGTGACAGGAACAACAAGAGAAAAATCAGCGTTTGATTCCATTGCGCTTGCAACTTTTTCCCATTTTCAGCCATCCAGATTCCAAAGACAAAATAAAAGAGCCAGTTAAAGGGGTTATGGTTCCGTGTGAAGCCTTCAATCGGCACGCCCCAAGTCACGACCAGACTAAAGGTTGTGGCGGCTGTTGAAAGCAACAAGCCCCAATCCTGCTTCCCAATCTTTTGTAAAAAGGGGTAAGCCAGATAAAATAAAACGATCAGCGGCACAAAATACAAATGCGGTGCATTAGTGCCCTGAAGCAGACCCTCTACCGCTTCGCCAAATGGGATTCTTTCCTCTTGAAAGAAAAAACGGAAAGCTATGTAGATGAGATTCCATACAAGGTAAGCCGGTAAAATTTTACCAAGGCGCTTTTTCAAAAACTCAAAATAATTGTTAGACCGCTGATAACTATTTGAGACGGTCAGCCCCCAGCCCGAGAGAAAAATAAAGATAGGCACACCAAAACGAGCCGTCTGGTTTAAAATAATCGAACTTGTGTGGTTGTCAACCGCAGTCGGCGCGGTCACATGGATAGTCATGACCGCAAGAATAGCTAGACCGCGCAAATAGTCGAAATTAGCGAAGCGTTTCTTCATGGCGGAGCCTCTCTTTCTATTACACTACCTCTATTTTACCTGTTTATAGTGATTCTTTTCTATTTAAATGGCTTTACGTGTCACTAACCGCCTTTAGTGACGTGCAAAATCTACTTTACGCGTCACTAACCGCCTTTGGTGACCTGCAAATCCTACTTTACGCGTCACTAGTCGCCTTTAGTGACGTGTAAACCCTACTTTACCGGTCACTACTGCCTTATTGTAACTAGTAACGGAAAAAAGGCTGCCCATACTAGGATAGCCTTTCTCTTTCGATTATTGAAACTCTTTCTCACCGGTATGGGCAACTAACGACACATTTTTAATGCTTTCGGTATCCACCAGCTCCGCCATCATCGCGGACTCTTTTTTGGTGCGGATTTCAATAATCATATCTAAGCCATTTGGGGAAAAGTTTCTCGATTTGACGGTTGCATGCGAGGTATATTTCTCCACAATCGCTAGAATCGATTCTTCCGCACTTATTTCACGGATGTTCATCACTAACAGATACGGCGCTTTTCCAGTCGGCACGTAGTCGAGAATGAACAGGAAGACGGAGACGATCACGGAGGTCAGAAAGCCCAGCTCATAGAGACCCGTCCCGACGACAATCCCAGTGTGGACAGACCAGAATAAATAGACCATATCGAGCGGATCCTTGATTGCCGTCCGGAAGCGAATAATCGCCAGCGCACCGATTGTTCCAAGCGACACCACCAGGCTGCTTTGCAGGGCCATAATAATACTGGCGACGAAAAACGGAATAATGGCCAGCGCGATGTTGAAATGCTTGGAATAAAAACTTCTTTTTGAAATAAAGCGGTACACTAAAAATTCATAGCCTGAAAAAATACTGACCATGACCAACATCGTCAAAATGGTCGATGTGGTGATATCGTCGTGCGAAAAATTTAATCGCACATTTTCAAGTAAACTGAGTATTTGTTGCATTATAATCCTCCATGTTCTTGCGATGTGATGCGGCTGATGTAATATTTTGAAAACGTGGCTTGTTCGAGCGTGTCGAGTTGGATGATTTGTTTGAGAAAATCCGGTAAGAGTTCATCAAATTTGACTTCCAACAAGTGCTCGCCCTGCTCCAAGGTCGGAATGGTCAGGTAGTTGTTGTCCAAAAAGCGCGGCAGCTCAGTTGAGCAGGAAATATTCGTATCCAGCGTCACCCTTACATTCCCAGTGAAATAAACAAAGGGCTTGCGCTCGTAATGGACGATGACTTTAGGGCGAAAAAGACGCGACATCACTTCTAGGCAAAATTCTTTGAGTAAGGGGTCTGGCGTGTGCCAATATATTTCGGACACATTGCCGTAGAAGAGTTGGTTGTATTCTTCTTCTGACATTTTATACGAATATTTCCGCGACATATTATTCTCTTTTTCCTTTTTCTCAAGTAAAATCAGCGACTGGTCATCGCCATACATGCGGATGCGAAATTTCTTCCGCTTGCCTAAACTGAATTCATTGTTATGAAAGCAATCATCGTCGTAGGAATCAAAGTATAAACTGCGAACCACATAAGATCCCGTTTCTTTATCCGCATAAGGGTCGCGGTCCATCAGGTGCTTGAGTTTATCTTCGATAATCATGACATCTTTCGCATCGATTAAATACTTTAATTCATTTCGGTACTTTTTCGTCGAAATGGTTTTCACGTCCCTTCTTAGATGTCGTTTTCGATGAAATTGTCCATCGCTTCTAAGCGTTCGAGAATATAGTTTCTTAAATGGCTCATGTCTTCGTTATACGCCGTGTCCGGCCAGCGATTTTTGTCTCGGAGAATCGCGCCGGAGTGGTAGATATCTGCTTCGTATTCGTCGAGACGCGCCATTAAGGCTTCTTCCGACCAGTCATCCGCGCGTAATTCCCAATATTTATCTTTGACCATTTGAATAACTTCTTCGCTTTCTCTACGAATAGCAGTGTGCACCAAGGTTGCTGAAGGCAGCGGGTTTTCTGTTGCTTCTCCCTTTACTATAGCAAGGCGCGGATCAGCTGGATGCCAACGTAAGCCCCAAGTCAAATCTAAATCCCAAGGCGACTCCAACATAATCCGAGTGTCCCCATCTAATTTTGAAATATAATTATGGTTTTTAAAATTATTGTCCGTCGCTTGTGACAGCATATAAAACAAATAATAATTGATTTGGTTTTGAATATCGGTTCGATTGAACATATAATTCTCTACCGCTTCCCTATCTGTCCATTGCATACTCATGTGTTCATAAAGTGGTGACCACTGTTCAGGTTGTCCAAATGGCTGATCCGGTTCTCGCAACTCAAAACGACCTAAAGCCCACTCGTTTCCTGTACTATTTTCAAAATCGTTAGCTTCAATGTCCAAATTTGAAATCGACCGATAATAAATTTCACTTTCTTCTGCCTGTTTTTCGGTCTCTAAATCGAGCTGTTTGGCATCAATAGGATGCATTAGTGTGTATAATCCCCAATACCGATTATTCATAAACACTTCTACATATTTGCCTTCCGTTCCCGTATTGATATCAAAACGATTTTCATCCCCCATCACATCATGCCAAAGATTATTGGACAAGGCATTGCGCACTTTTTCAGGGTCATTGTATGGAGAATAGAGAATATAGTCATCATCTTTTCGCAAACCTAAAAGCGACTGATGATTCAATTTTTCATCGCCGCCAATCGTAAATTCTCTTAAGTTGATGCGGTACTGATTTTTAGGAAACGCGCGACTAGACGCGCCTCGTAAGCGGATGTACAAATCACTTTCGATCGTTTCTTCTGAATTGTATAAAGACATGCTGGCTAATTGGTTCATATCACCAATTGGCCGTTCTTCGTCTAAATGACCTTCTAAAGTTAAAGTAAATATCGGCAGCGTTGTCAGATAAATGTCATATTCATCAAACTTTTCATCTGAATAGACTAATAACTTTACCGGCTCGTTATTTTCAATGGATTCACTTGCTAACGTATCGTCCAATAAGGCAATATCATAATCTAAATTATTCTCCATCACAATTTCAAACACCGGATTATACTCTTCAATGCTTTCTGATACGTCTATTGAATACATAAAAGAATCCGTCACTTCATCATACGGCAAAATATAGTCATCCACTTTTAATTGA
>JBHWQC010000176.1:0-12942 GCA_043425375.1 Atopostipes sp. | reverse complement strand
TAAAGGAAGAGTGGCTTGGGATACCTATTTAGAAGAAAATTATTGGTATACAGCTGAACCGGCAAGTGATTTTTACAACAGATATCCAGAAGATTTAAAATTATCTGAAGAATTTGGAATTAATGGGATTCGAATTTCAATCGCTTGGTCTCGAATTTTCCCAAATGGGTATGGCGAAGTGAATCAAAAAGGGGTAGATTTCTATCATAATTTGCTTGATGAATGCCATAAGCGAAATGTTGAACCATTTGTCACACTTCATCATTTCGATACACCAGAAGTGTTACACAGCAATGGCGATTTTCTGAACCGTGACAATATTAAACACTTTGTTGATTATGCAAAATTCTGTTTTGATGAATTTGGTGAGAAAGTCAACTACTGGACAACATTTAATGAGATTGGACCAATTGGGGACGGGCAATATTTAGCCGGTAAATTCCCACCAGGAATCAAGTATGATTTTGAGAAAGTGTTCCAATCGCATCACAATATGATGTTAGCACATGCGGAAGCCATTCTTTATTTCAAAGAAAATAATTACCCAGGTGAAATTGGTATTGTACATGCATTACCAACTAAATATCCATATGATCCAGAAAATCCTGAAGATGTACGTGCGGCAGAATTAGAAGATATTATCCACAACAAGTTTATTTTGGATGCGACGTATTTAGGTCGTTATTCCGATGAAACAATGGATGGTGTCAGCCATATTTTAGAGGTAAATGGTGGCGAGCTGGATATTCAGGATGAAGATCTAGAACTGCTAGATGCTGCGAAGGATTTAAATGACTTCTTAGGAATCAACTATTATATGAGTGATTGGATGCGCGCTTATGATGGTGAAAACAAAATTGTTCATAATAGTACCGGAGATGAAGGCTCATCTGCTTACCAACTGAAAGGTGTTGGAGAGCGCGTGTACGATGTCGATGTTCCAAGAACGGATTGGGATTGGATAATTTATCCTAAAGGCATGTATGACCAAATGATGCGTGTAAAAGAAGATTATCCAAACTACAAAAAAATCTATATCACTGAAAATGGCTTAGGGTATAAAGATGAATTTAAGGATGGAACGGTTGATGATCAAGAGCGAATTGACTATGTCAAAGAACATTTAGAAGTGGTTCATCAAGCCATTGAAGAAGGGGTAGAGGTCAAAGGCTACTTCATGTGGTCACTAATGGATGTTTTCTCGTGGTCGAATGGGTATAACAAACGTTATGGCTTCTTCTACGTAGATTTTGACACACAAGAAAGATATCCGAAGAAGAGTGCATATTGGTACAAAGAATTATCTGAAACAAAAGAACTAAAATAATGACAAATAGGAGCAGCTTAATAGGATGTAAATATTAAGCTGCTTTTTTACTTATGAGCAGTCTAAAGAAATAGAAAGGTATGTGAGAATGTCAACTAAAAATAATTTTCCAAAAGATTTTTTGTGGGGGAGTGCATCCGCCGCTTACCATTTTGAAGGAGCGACAGATCAAGATGGAAAAGGTCCAGCTGTGTATGATGTTGTCCCAGGTACGCAGGATATAAGAACGGAAAAACCAGAACCAGGCAACTTAAAGCACGAAGCAGTAGACTTTTATAACCGGTATGAAGAAGATGTGAAACTCTTTGCTGAACTGGGGCTAAAATCTTTCAGAACGTCCATTAACTGGACGCGTATTTATCCTAAAGGGATTGAAGAAGAACCCAATGAGTTGGGTTTACAATTCTATGATAACTTGTTTGACCGCTTGTTAGAGAATGGAATTGAGCCAGTTATTACCATCACACATAGTGGTGAAATGCCATTGTACTTAGCGGATAACTACAATGGATTTGCAAATAAAGAGGTCATCGATTTTTATGAAAAATATGTACGCACGATTGTTGAGAGATACCAGCATAAAGTAAAATATTGGTTAACATTTAACGAAGTGAATGGAACGCCCGATATGCCATTTTTCTACGCAGGAATTTCTCAACCAAAAGAAACAATTACAACTGAGCAAATGCATCAAATAACGTACAACATGTTTTTAGCAAATGCACGCGCAATAAAAACGATCAAAGAAATTAATCCAGATTTGGTGGTGGGCTGTTCCACCATTCAGGGCCCTTACTACCCAATGACCGCTAAACCAGAAGATTCCCTCAAAGCCTTTGTCGATAATCGCGACCGTTTAGCTTATACGGATGTACATGTTTTTGGAGAATACCCTGCTTACAAGCTGAAAATGTTTAAAGATAATGGGATTAGCTTAGATGCGACCGATGAAGAGTGGGCAATTATTAAAGAAAACACCGTTGATTATTTAGTCTACAGTTACTATTTAAGTGGCGTATCTGATGCGGGGGCGGATTACGAGGGCGAAGGAGATGTTCGTAAGGCTGTGAATGTCTTTTCAGATGAAGAGAATCCTTATCTAGAACATAATGAGTGGGGCTGGCCGATTGATCCGGTTGGTTTACGTTTGATTCTAAACATGCATTGGGATCGTTATAATTTACCGCAGTTTATTATTGAAAATGGTCACTCACAAATTGAGGAACTTGAAGAAGATGAAGATGGAAACTTAACGGTAAAAGATGATTATCGGATCAATACATTGAAAGCTCATCTACTACAGTTGAATGAAGCCATTGGAGATGGTGTAGATGTTATCGGCTACACGAATTGGGCTGTTATGGATTTTGTCAGCGGAACGACTGGAACAATGAAAAAACGATGGGGGTTCATTTATGTAGACCGCCACGATGATTTCACTGGAACTATGAAGCGCTATAAAAAGCAAAGTTTCGAGTGGTATCGTCAGGTGATCGATTCGAATGGGGACTATTTATTTAAAGAGGAATAATTCACTCAAATAAGTATTAAAAGCTAAAGACGGATTGCTTTGGCTTTTAATTTGATCAATAAAGCAACTTATGGATTGGAGGATTTACATGTTAAAGGCTAAAAAGAATATTTTCTTTGATATGGATGGTTTATTATTTGCTACGGAAAAAGTCTATTATGAGACAAGAAGAACTGTCTTAAAAGAATATGGCATCAATTTTGAAGTGGAAGATTATATTCCTTATATGGGAAAAGGATTTGACGACACCATTCAACGGTTATCTCTTTTAGTAAAAGATAAAGCACTAGGAGAGAAAGTATTTCATGATGCAATGGACTTATATTATGAACGCATGGAGAAGAATGAATTTGAAATTAAACCAGGGGTCGTGAGTCTTTTAAATTATCTAAAGGACAATCAGTTTAAAAGTTATGTCACATCTTCTAGTGATTATGAGGTCATAGAAAAATCGATAAAATCTAAGGCATTGGAGTCCTATTTCGACGGGTATATTGGCGGCGATCAAGTGAATGAAAATAAACCGGCGCCTGATATTTACTTGCATGCTTTAGAGAAAAGTGCAGCTACTGCAGAAGAAGCAGTTGTCTATGAAGATTCTCTCTCTGGAATACAAGCAGCGAATGCAGCAGGGATAGACGTCATAGCTGTCCCTGATTTACTGAAACCGAATGACTTTATGAAGAAGAATACACTGATCGTTGTTAAGCAAATAGATGAAACGATTCCTTTATTTAAACAGTAACGACCTTAAAAGATAAAGTAGAAAAGGAGCGATAAAATGATTTTAACGGTAACAATGAATCCATCAATCGATGTGTCTTACCCACTTGAACAATTGCACCTGGATACTGTAAACCGCATCACAAAAGTTTCAAAGACAGCTGGCGGGAAAGGTTTAAATGTATCAAGAGTCCTGTCGCAACTGGGCGCCTCCCTTACCGCAACAGGTTTAATTGGTGGGCATTTTGGGGATTATTTAATGCAGCAACTCGATAAAGACGGTATACCTCATGATTTTTCAAAGATTCGTGGTGAGACGAGAAGTTGTATCGCCATATTACATGAGGGTCAGCAAACCGAAATTTTAGAATCAGGACCTGAAGTATCTAAAGAAGAACAAGAAAAATTTATTAAAAAGTTTGAAGATTTACTAGACAAAACAAATTTTGTTGCGATCTCTGGAAGCTTACCTGAAGGCATTAATAAAAATTTTTACTCTTTACTGATTGAAAAGGCTGCTGAAAAAGAGGTTAAAGTGTTGTTAGATACATCTGGCGATACCTTGAGAACGAGTGTTGAAAGTCCATCTAAACCTTATTTAATCAAACCCAATGAAACGGAAATTGCAGACTTAATCGGGAAAGAATTACATTCTGAAGATGAGCTCATGGAAGCTTTAAAAGTGAATATTTTTGATGGAATTGAATGGATTGTGGTGACATTAGGTGCGGATGGTGCATTGGTTAAACATTTAGATGATTTCTATCGTGTTAAAATACCGGTGATTGAAGTGGTGAATCCTGTAGGTTCAGGTGATTCGACGATCGCTGGTTTAGCTTACGCTTTGGATCAACAAGAAACTCCTGAAGATGTCATCAAAATGGGCATGGTAACAGGTATGTTAAATACCCAGGAAGAGAAAACAGGTTTTATTAATCCTGAAAATTTTGATTCATTATTTGAAAAAGTAGTCGTTGAGAAGATTTAAGGGGCTGAATCAAGCAATGGAAAAGATTCTAGAAAAATTAAATAAGGTATTCGAGAAGCAGTTTAACAACACACCGACAGCTTCTTATTTTTCACCAGGCCGAGTCAATTTAATTGGGGAGCATATTGATTACAATGGCGGTTATGTCTTCCCGTGTGCCATCACTCAAGGAACATACGGGGTTGCACGTAAAAGAGATGATAAAATTGTCCGTTGTTATTCCTTGAATTTTCCTGATCTTGGCCCAATTGAATTTGATTTAGATGAAATTATATATGATGAGGCTGATGAGTGGGTCGAGTATGTCAAAGGTATGGTTCAGTTCACAATCGAAGCTGGTCATTCAATTGATACAGGCTTTGATTTAGTTATCTATGGAAATATTCCAAATGGGGCTGGACTCTCTTCATCCGCTTCTTTAGAATTATTGGTTGGCGTTCTTTTAGAAGATTTGTATCAGTTAAATATTGATCGGTTAGACCTCATTCAGATGGGGCAAAAAGTTGAAAATGAAATCATCGGCGTTAATTCTGGCATCATGGACCAATTTGTAATCGGTAAAGGACAAAAAGACATGGCTATTTACTTAAATACGGATACTTTAGATTATGAAATGGTTCCAGCGGATTTTAAAGACAATGTCCTCTTAATTATGAACACGAATAAACGTCGGGAATTAGCTGGTTCAAAATATAATGAACGCCGTCAGGAATGTGAAAGGGCACTTGAAAATTTACAAAGCGAAGCGGACATCCATACACTAGGTGAATTAACGAGTGAACAGTTTGAAGAAATGAAAGAGTTATTGACTGATGAAGTCCTGTTAAAACGAGCAAGACATGTTGTGTATGAAAATGAGCGAGTGAGAGAAACGGTTGAAGTATTAAAGCGAGGTAGCTTAGAGCGCTTTGGGGAATTATTGACGGCATCACATAAAAGTTTAAAAGAAGACTATGAGATTACTGGTGTAGAGTTAGACACTATTGTTGAGACAGCATTATCACAAGAAGGTGTGCTAGGTGCGCGAATGACAGGTGCTGGAATGGGCGGCTGTGCGATCGCTCTGGTCAATCAAGAAAAAGTTGAGGATGTCATCGAGAAGGTTCAAGAAATTTATACTGAAGAAATTGGCTATGAAGCGAGTTTTTATATTGCAGAAGTTGGGGACGGAGCGAAGATATTGACTAAATAGTTTTTAAAAGAAACTGCCTACTAGGTGTTTAAACTTCATTTAATTAAAAGTATCTGAAGAAATACCAAAATACAAAATATGGTCTAATTTTAGAAAGTAATAAATACTAAAGGAACGCCATCCATTGTCGTTCCTTTTAACATTGTTATGAAATTTTATGAGTAGATAATTATATACGTAAACTGTGTTATGTATAGGAGTATGGATTATGATACACTAACCATGATTTGATACTAAAAATATTCCATAAGGAGCTTATAAATGAATCTTATTTTTTTGGAACCCTATTTTCAAGAAAAAATATGGGGCGGCACTAAATTAAAGACAGCGTTTGGAATGACTATACCGAGTGAAAAAACAGGGGAAGCTTGGGTAGCTAGTGCACATCCTAATGGTTTGACGACCGTTTCATTTCCGGAAGCATTTCAAGGATTGACATTAGATGCCTTATACGAGAAACACCCTGAACTATTTGGGCCTAATCCTCCGCAGCCTTTCCCTTTATTAGTCAAAATAATCGATGCAGAGGATGATTTATCTGTTCAAGTCCATCCTGACGATCCCTATGCACAAAAACACGAAGGACCGAATGAATATGGGAAGAATGAATGTTGGTATGTGATGGCAGCGGATGAAGGCGCGAAGATAATCTATGGCCACCATGCAAATAGCCGAGAAGAGTTCGAAGAATATGTTGAAAAAGGCGACTTTGATGGTTTGCTAAGAGAGATGCCGGTGCAAAAAGGCGATTTTTTTGATGTACCCGCAGGCACCATTCATGCGATTGGACGTGGCGTCATGATTTTAGAAACCCAGCAAAGTTCAGATACGACTTATCGGGTGTATGACTATGACAGAAAAGACGAGGATGGGCAGGGCAGAGAGTTGCATTTGGAACAAGCGGCGGATGTCACCCTTTTTCCCCACAAGGATAGTGAACACACGAAAAGGAATAATGTTTTCGAAAAAAATACATTAATAGAGTTGGTTTCCAATGATTATTTTACAGTTCAAAAAGCAGCGATAGATGACTCGCTAAACTTTGAGACAGAAGAAAAATATTACATTGTCACCGTAGTTGAAGGCAAGGGTGAGATTACTATTTTTAATCACTCATCTAAAATTAAAAAGGGAGATTCATTTATCATTCCGTATGGGAAAAATGAGCTCGAACTGAATGGTGAGATGGAATTAATCTTTTCAAGTGTAAATTTTTGAAAAAATGGGAGTTAGTGAAAAGACAACTTCACTAACTCCCATTTATAAAAATAAAATTGAAAGAATTTTTATTCTTTTTTAATCCGTTTGAACATACTCGCGAAATTGCTTTTATTTGAAACAAATTGTTCTCGACCAAGGTACTTTCGCATCTTTTTTAAAGTTGTTTTTGCATCACTGACGATAAATTCTAAGGATTGATTTTCCTTTGTTTCAATAAAGAAACCGCGAACGTATCTTCCGCCAAAAAATAGCTGCACATGTACTGTGGCAATTGACTTCCAAGGCATTTGAATATAGCCTTGGCTTTTTTCAGCCCTGAACTCCAAACCATTATTCCCAAGAAGCAGTATACCTGATTTAGGATCCACCGGATTCAATTTTGAGTTTGCTCTCGTCAAAAAATCTATTTCGCTATTTAACATCGTATCTTCCATACATTATCCCATAATTCCTAAAGCATACATCGCAATACCTAAAACAAAGATACCAAAAATCAACGTAATGGGTTTGACATTTCTTTCTTTCATAAGGTACATCGCAACCAGTGTTAAGATTAAAGGCATCAGTCCCGGCAGTAAGGAGTTAAAGACATCGCCTAACGTTTGGACTGTCGTTTCGGTAATGTTGGCCCCTGCTGCTAAATCTGTAACGATTTCTCGCAGCTTATCGACGGTTACCGCATTGTTGTTCGCCATTTCAACTAGGCCTTCGAAGTCAACAATTGACTCGGGGTCATTTTGAATTTGCGAAATAACCATCGGGAAATTCATGGTGGTCCATCTGGGGACGAGTACCCCCATAACAAACATACCTAAAATAGAAGCACCGGTGGTTAACTTTTGTAAAATCCCTCCGCTTAATTCTTTCGTAATTTCAGAACCCGCTCGGTAGCCTAATTCTTGTGTATACCACATAAAGGCGACACGAATAATATTCCATAACAAGAAAAATAAGATAGGGCCAAGAATACTTTCAGATAAGGCAAGCGAAGCCGCAAAAGCGCCAATAACAGGTCTTAATGTGCCCCAGAAGATCGGATCTCCAACACCAGCCAGTGGTCCCATCATTCCGATCTTAACCCCTTGGATGGCCATATCATCAATTTCAGCACCATTCGCTTTTTCTTCTTCAAGCGCAAGGACAACGCCGACAATTGGAGAGTGCAAGTAAGGATGCGTGTTAACAAATTCTAAATGACGTTCTAATGCCGAACGGCGGTCATCATCCGTTTTATATAATTTTCGAATAATCGGAGCCATAATATAAGCAAAACCAACGTTATGCATCCTTTCATAGTTCCAGTTAGCTTGAACAAAGGTTGTTCTCCAATTGACGTTCATGCGGTCACGTCTAGATATGGTTATTCTTTCGTTATTTACTTGTTCTGACATGTTTTATCCTCCTCTTAATAGTCTTCTAGGATTTCGTCCAGAGCATCGTCAACAGAGCCCGAACCGGAGCGAGGGCCACCGCCTGAACCCTGATTAAATTCAGGTGCTACTGCGACATAGAGTACGGCTAAAGCTAAACCGATAATACCCATTGCGATTAAGTTTAATTCACTGACGGCGGCTAAGGCAAAACCAATAAAAAAGAATGGCCAAGTGGTTCTTGAAGCCATCATATTAATAACCATCGCGTAACCAACCGCGACGATCATTCCACCACCGACTGCCAAACCACCTGTTAACCAGTCAGGAATGGCGTTAAGAGCGCCAGTTACGGCATCTGCCGGTACAGCTAAAACTAAACCGGCTGGAATAGCTACACGCAAACCTTGCAGCATTAATCCGCCAATATTGGCCATTTCAACGCCGCGAATATTGGCTTCAGCGGCTTGACGGTCTGCATATTGTCCGAGCGCTACTGCTAAGGTACGAACAAAAATGGTTAATACTTGACCAGCAATGGCGAGAGGAATAGCAATGGCAATCCCTTCAGCGTTTGATGCCCCATGAACAAGCACCAGGATAGCTGAAATAACCCCCGCAATTGCTGCATCAGGTGCTTGCGCCGCCCCGATATTCATCCACCCTAAAACGATTAGTTGTAATGATCCACCTAAAATAAGTCCTTCTGCGAGGTTACCAGTAATCGCGCCAATTAATGCACCTGTAATGATGGGCTGATGCAGTTGAAAGACGTCAAGCACACTTTCAAAGCCAGCAAATAATGCGACCAATAGAATAAGAATAATTTGAATAATATTTAAATCAACCATTTACATACCTCCTAAATTAAGTTTTTATCTCTTAAGAGTTTTTCTAAGCTTTCACCTGAATCGGATGGGATTCTTTTGGTATCAAAAGTAATTCCATGTTCTTTTAAAGCCATTAATGTATCTACATCCTCTTGATCCACTGAAATCGCACGATCAAGGAGTACTTTACCCGTTGAATGCGCCATTGACCCAATATTGATATGGTCAAATTCTACGCCCGCTTCAACTGCTTCTAAGGCATCTTGTGGTGTCTCAAATAAAATTAAGGCTTTAGTGCCGCCAAAGCGAGGGTCCTGGTCGATTTCAACCAATTTATTAATGGGAATTGTATGGGTGCGAACTCCTGACGGTGCAGCTTGTTGAATTAGTGTTTTTCGCATCTCATCTTGTGCCACTTTATCGGAGACCACAATAATGCGGTTCGGATTGACAGCCTTTACCCAGTTTGTTGAAACTTGGCCGTGTAAAAGTCGTGTATCTATTCGAACGAGACGGTAATCAATTTTACCATCACCAATGACTGTACCAGGCTCTAAAGAAGCTTTTCCTGCAGAAGCTGGCGCCTCATTTGTCGCTGTTGAAACCGGTTCTAATTCTTCAGGCAACACACGTATCCCTGTCGTTTCTTTGGCGGTCACTTGGCTGGCCAATTCATGAGCCGATTCAATCCCCAACCGCAGTCCTAGTGCTTCTAGCAGCATCGGTAAATTAACTCCTGATACAATAGCCGAGCGTTCTTTCATTTCTTCAAAAACAATAGAGGCTTGATTGAAAGGCGAACCTCCCCACAAATCAACCATAAACAGAACTTCTGCATCTGCTCCAAAAGATCTAACAGCCCTTTCTAGTTTGGCTTTTAAATCTTCTGGTCCTTCATTTGGCATCAGCGTCACAGTTTCAATATTTTCTTGTTCGCCGAAGATCATCGTGGATGACTCCAACAAGCCTTCTACAAACTTGCCATGACTAGCCAGAATGATATTTACCATAAACTTTCCTCCTTATTCATTTAATAGTCAGTACATGGATATAATACCATGTACTGAAATCGATTACAAAGAAAGTTTAAAGTTCACAAGGTTTAAAAAACAGCATGAATAAAGTGGCAGATTGTTGTTTTTATTGCTAGGATAGAGGCAAGAAATCGTTTTTTTATAAGGAAGAGTTTAAAAATTATTAATGAAAGAGATAGGTGATTAAAATTATAGATGTTAAGAAAATAACGCCGCCCAAAAAAGATAATACAGGTGCACCAGTGATGCTGACTGATGAAACCATTGCACAACGACATGAGAAAGTTTTGGAATTAATGAAAGAAAAAGGGTATTCCTCACTCGTTGTTTATGCAGACAAAGAACATGGCGGGAGTTTTGAATATTTAGTCGGATTTATTCCTCGCTTTGAAGAAGCGCTTCTTGTTTTAAATCAGGATGGAACGAGTTTCGTGCTGCTGGGGAATGAGAATTTTAATAAGGCTGAGCACGCACGAATTAAAGTTGACGCTTATAAATGTTCTCTCTTCTCGCTGCCTAATCAACCCATGGCTGACCTCAGCGAATTAGACCAAATTATGAGCGACCTACATTTAGATACGAGTGAAAAAGTCGGCTTAGTCGGTTGGAAACTGATACCAGGCATGACTGAGAAGTTTGATGTACCTCAATTTATTGTAGAGGCAGTGCGTCAGCGTGTAGGCAACGGAAAAATGTATAATGCAACAGATATTTTCATTGGTCCCAAAGAGGGCGCACGTATCACAAATAACGCTAATGAAATTGCCCACTATGAATTTGGTGCGTCTTTAGCCTCTGATTCGGTTTTAGATGCTTTAAATGCATTAGAGGTTGGGAAAACAGAGTTTGAAGTGGGGCATGTTTTAAATCAGGGCGGACAGTCCAATAATGTGGTGGCGATCTCAGCTTTTGGCGACCGCTTTATAGGTGGAAACATTTACCCGACAGACAAGCAGTTAGAAGCAGGCGATAAAGTCGCATTAACGACTTCCTATCGCGGAGGACTGTCAAGTCGAACAGGCTATGCGGTAAATAGTTTTGAAGAATTAGAAGAAAGAGATTCAGGCTACTTTGAAGAAGTTGTAAAACCTTACTTTAAAATGTACCATTACTGGTTGACCCATTTAAGAATCGGGAAAAATGGGGGCGACTTCTACCAGGAATTTGCCGAGCTTTATCCTCAAGAAACATATGGTTGGGAATTAAATCCCGGACATCTTACAGCCAATGAGGAGTGGATGTCTTCACCATTTTATGAAGGTTCGGATGCGACCGTTCAAAGCGGAATGATTTTCCAAGTAGATTTTATTCCCATTCAACCGCCTCATCAAGGGGTTTCGGCAGAAAGTACAGTAGCCTTAGCGGACAAAGCGTTAAGAGAAGAAATCGAAAAAGACTATCCAGAATTATGGAAGAGAATTCAAACCCGTCAGAATTATATGCGGGAAGAATTAAAGATTGCTTTGCCAGATGAAATCTTACCGCTGGCAAGTACCGTCGGCTACTACCGTCCATTTATGTTAAATAAAGAAATGGCGCTGACATTTAATTAAAATAAATAAAGATAGGCCAACTCATTGAGGTGAGAGGGCCTATTTTTTTACGCGGTAATTTCAATTAGATTGCCTTCAGGATCTTCCACAACGGCTTCAAAGTAACCGTCACCTGTTGTGCGCGGCCCGTTCACATGGTTAAAGCCATCATCCACTAAGCGTTTATGCAAAGCAGTTACAGCCTCTTCGTTTTCTACTTGATAAGCGAGATGGGCATAGCCAAATATTTCCGCTGTTTGTTCCGCCAAGTCAGCCTTGTTCATTAATTCTAAACGTGTTTCTCCATCAGGAAAGGTTAAAAAATAAGAAGTAAAGCCCGTCTTTTTGTTATGGTATAACTCACCTGCGGCGCCATCAAAATACCTTTCATAAAAGTCCTTCATGGTTTCTAAATCCTTGACCCATAATCCAATATGTTCGATTTTCAATTGATTGCCTCTTTTGCTTTCATTATATAGAAAGACGAAGATGTTTACTTGTAAAATCCCCTTGTGGTTTTATCATTTACTCTAGGACGTCCACTATATTTTGAAACTGCTTGCTGGTTCGTGTAAAATGAGCTTGTATCACACCACGTATTGTCTTTTTTTCTAAGATTGTCTAGTTGAATTGAGTGAAAAAGAATGAAATTAAGAAGGAGACGGCTATGGAAAAATTAAGATTAGGAACGATTGGAACAAGCTGGATTACGGAACAATTTATCGAAGCGGCACTGGATAGTGGCAAATATAGTTTGGAAGCGGTCTATTCACGTACAAAGGAAAAAGCAACGCAATTCAAGGAACAGTTTTCCGCTGTTAAAGCTTATGCAGAATGGGATGCCTTTTTAAAGGATCCGGAGATTGATGTCATCTATATCGCTTCACCAAACAGCCTCCATTTTGAACAAGCCACAGAAGTACTCAAGCATCAAAAACATGCGATAGTAGAAAAGCCGATGGTGACCTCTTTATCACAATGGGATGAATTGATTCAATTAGCAAACCAACAGGAAAAAGTAGTGGTTGAAGCAGCGCGGCACATATATGAACCCAACTTTACCGAAGTGACGAATAGGATAGAGAATTTTGATAAAGTGTACGGCGCTTCTTTGACTTTCAGCAGTTACTCCTCTCGCTTTGACAATGTATTAAAAGGGGAAGAACCGCCTATTTTTTCAACAAAGTTTGACGG
>JBHWQC010000175.1:0-14270 GCA_043425375.1 Atopostipes sp. | reverse complement strand
CTATTCCAGAAGCGGCAATCAGAACAGTACGCCATTGTTCTTTCAACTGATTAAAGTTAATCAATGTTCCCATATGTGTCAACAAGAAAATGATAGCCAACTGACCAGTAGCTAGGAGAGTAGAATCTTCAAAAATAGATGTCGGCAGCCCAAGCCAAAAAGCTACCAAAAAGACGACCGATACGGTAAATAACATTGAAATGATACTTTTTGTTTTAGTTGCTAGCATGTCTCCGATAGCAAATACAACAAAAATGACGGTAGCGGCGATAAGTGAGTTCATATAAATGCTCCTTTAAATTAGAAAATTTTAATGTTACTACTTTACCATCCTAAAAAGGAATGTCAATTGTTTTTGCTACATTCGTCTTGCGCCTTCGAAACGAATTTTCGCGTACGCTAGAGCTCCACACGTGCGCCAGACCAATAAATGCACTGGTGTGATTTAAAAACACGTGATATGAAGTGTGAAAATTGCTCTATAATTGACTCTTGCTCTCAAAATCCCCGCAAAAACAAAAATAAAATTTGACAATCCCATCAGAGTACTATAAACTCAAAAGCATTGAATAAACAAATATCGTAATGTGTTTATGTGTTTATTCAATGTATAAAAAAGACTACTAGATAAAAATTCCACAACAAAGGAAGAATCCAATGAGCAAAATTGTTGCGACAGGCCGTTACTTACCAAAAAAGGTGGTAACGAATACTGAATTAATTGAACAGACCGGCATTGATTCCAATGATGAGTGGATTACACAACGGACGGGAATTGAACAGCGTCACTTTGCATCAGAAGAGGAAACGGTAAGTGACTTAGCCGCCAAAGCGGCAGAAGACTTGCTGGCTAAACTCGACAGTGCAGTTGCCGACCAGATTCAATTAATTATCGTAGCAACAATGTCTTCGAAACTACCGACCCCTTCAGTCGCCAGTCAAGTGCAGCGCGCACTCAACATTCCAAAAGCGTGGGCATTTGACGTCAGTGGGGCCTGTTCCGGCTTTGTGATGGCGCTTGAAATGGCGGAAAAATTGAGTCGTGACAAAACGTCCGGCTACACTTTAGTTATCGGGGCAGAAAAGATGAGCGATATTTTAAATTTTGAAGATCGCGGCACATCGATTTTATTTGGAGACGGGGCGGGTGCTTTACTTATCGAACACGATGGGCAAGGATTAGCGAACTATCAAAGTGAGCTGACAAGTATCCCGGATCCAGAAGATGCCATTTGTGTGCAAACCGAAACAACAAGCGGTTTGATGACTATGGAAGGTCGTTCCGTTTTTAATTTTGTCTTGCGCCAAGTGATTCCTTCTTTGTCCACCTTTGTCAAAGACAAGGTAGGAGAATTCGACTATTTAGTCAGTCATCAAGCGAATTATCGTTTTATTGAAATACTAGCAAAAAAATTAAAAGTTCCCCTTGAGGCTATTCCGACGAATATTGCCAAAACGGCCAATACTTCAGCCGGAAGCATCCCAATTCTTTTAGATCAAATGGTTCAGAAAGAAAAAATCCGTTTAGACGGCACACAAAAAATTGTTTTTGTCGGCTACGGTGCAGGGCTGGCTTGGGGTCAAATTAGTCTAACCATTTAAAATAACATTTTATGGAGGAAAACAAAATGAAAGAAACAGTTATTGAAATTATTGCAGAACAATTAGAGGTCGACGCGTCAACTATCAACGGTGATACAAACTTTATGACTGACTTGGATGCAGACAGTTTAGATATTTTCCAAGTGCTCAGTGAAATTGAAGACGAATTAGACATCGTCATTGAAACAGACGAAAATGTGCAAACAGTCGATCAATTAGTCGCACATATCGAAAAAGCCCAAAACGCATAAGCTTTGTCTATTCCAATGAAAAGGAAGTTTTGAATGAAAACAGCTATTACGGAGTTATTAAATATCGAATACCCAATTGTTCAAGGCGCCATGGCTTGGGTGGCGGATTCTGATTTAGCCAGTGCCGTCTCCAATGCCGGGGGTTTAGGTGTTATCGGGACCGGGCATGACACAGTGGATCGGGTGCGCGAAAAAATCGCCACGATGAAACAAAAAACGGACAAGCCGTTTGCGGTCAATGCTATGTTTCTTAACCCCAATATTGAAGAAGTGGTTGAGTATTTGATTGAGGAGTCGGGCGTCAAGATTGTCACAACCGGTGCCGGCAATCCAAGTAAATATATGGACCGTTTCAAAGAAGCTGGCATTATGGTGATTCCGGTGGTGGCTTCAGTAGCTGTGGCCAAGCGGATGGAACGTATCGGCGCGGACGCGATTGTGGTTGAAGGCATGGAAGCCGGCGGACATATCGGCCGTTTAACAACCTTGGCGCTTTTGCCTCAAGTTGTGGATGCGGTGTCTATCCCAGTGATTGCGGCCGGCGGTTTTGGAGATGGACGTTCGCTTGCTGCAGGCCTCATGCTTGGTGCAGAAGGAATTCAAGTCGGAACTCGTTTTGTGGTTGCCGAAGAATCCAATGCCCATGACAATTTCAAACAAGCTATTTTGAAAGCAAAAGATATCTCAACGGTGGTCACCGGTGAAATTACCGGCCATCCGGTCCGCGTGATTCGCAACCAACTCACCAAAGACTATCTCGCCGTTCAAAAAGCCATTACCAGCGATGAAGAGCCTGACTTTACAGAACTCGACCGCTTAGGCAGTGGGGCGTTGTATCGAGCTGTGGTTCAAGGCGATACGAAATCGGGCTCAATGATGGCCGGACAAATTGCCGGTTTGGTGAATAAAGAACAAAGCGTACAAGAAATTATATTAGATTATGTGGATGAAGCGAAACGAGTCTATGAAACGCGTAGACCTTACTTTGAATAAAGAGGGAGATTTATGTCTTTAGCAGTTATTTTTAACGGACAAGGCGCCCATTATGAAGGAATGGGTCAGGATTTCAATCAAACATTTAAAGAAGCACAGGCCGTGTATGACACCGTTGAATCCATTACGGACTATCCAGTTCGCAAATGGATTACCACGGAATTTGATGCACTCAAAGAGACCCGTTATGCGCAAGTGGCGATTGCCGCAACCAGCTTAGCTATTTTAGACAGTATAGAAGCCAAACTGCCAGCCATTGAATTCATGGCTGGCTTAAGTTTAGGGGAATACACGGCGCTCATCGCAAGCGGTGCGATGCAAATGGATGAAGGCTTTAAGCTTTTGAAAGCACGGGGCGATTTGATGTCGGCGCATTGCCAGACCTTGCGCGAAACGTCTGAAATCTCAATGGTAGCTGTGATGAATATGCCCCTTGAAGATATTCAAGCGGTTATTGCTGAAGTGAATGCCGAGGAGCAGCTTCTCTACATCGCCAATATCAACTCTTCCACTCAAGTCACGGTAGCCGGCACTAAAGAAGCCACAGACCAGTTCAAAACGCTAGCTCGTGATCGAGGCTTTAAACGCGTCATGCCTTTAAAAGTGGAAGGTCCTTTCCACACGCCCTACATGGAACCAGTCTGTGACCCATTTAGCGAAGCGCTAGAGAAAGTTGATTTTCGTGAAATGGAAGTGCCGGTTATCAGTAATACGACGGTGGCTCCCCATACAACCGAGTCTGTGCAAGCGTTATTGGTGCGCCATTTAGTCGAGCCGGTCAGATGGCAAGAGACCATTGACTATTTGGTGGCAAAAGGTGTCACGAAAGTCATCCAAATTGGCCCAGGAAAAACGTTAGCCAATTTACTGAAACGGGAAGAAAATGCGCCGGCGACTTTAGTCATTGACAAAGTAGAAGATGTCGAAAAAATCGAACAGTTTATAGGAGGATAAGCATTGGCAGAAGTAGCGTTAATTACGGGAAGCTCGCGTGGAATTGGCCTAGAAGTCGCCAAACATTTAGCGAAAGCCGGCTATCAAGTGGTTTTAAACGGCCGCAGCGAAATCAAAGAAGACGTTTTGGCTGAATTTGCGGAGGCGAAATACCCAGTGACCCAAGTCACCGGAGACGTCAGCGATTTTGACAAGGCGAAAGAGTTGATTGACGAAGCTGTCGACCAGCATGGCCGCATTGATGTCTTAATCAATAACGCCGGCATTACGCGTGATGGCTTGATTATGCGGATGAAAGAAGACGACTTTGATGCCGTCATCAATACCAATTTAAAAGGCGCCTTTAACATGTGCCGCCATATTACAAAGCCGATGTTAAAACAACGTTCAGGCACAATTATCAATATGTCGAGTGTTGTCGGGATTATCGGCAATGCGGGACAAGCGAACTATGCGGCAAGTAAAGCTGGCCTGTTAGGCTTGACCAAATCCTTGGCACGTGAATTAGGCAGCCGCCATATTACTGTCAATGCCATTGCGCCTGGTTTTATTGAAACAGAAATGACCGATGTGTTAAGTGAGAAAGTGAAAAAATCGATGCTGGATCAAATTCCGCTGAAACGTTTTGGGCAGACAGAAGAGATTGCGCAAACCGTCGATTTTCTCATTCAAAACAAGTATGTGACCGGTCAAGTGATCGAAGTCAATGGTGGCTTAAGCATGTAGTTGTTTTGGGGACCGGATTTTAAGGAGGACAAAATGCAACGAGTAGTAATTACAGGAATCGGGACAGTTTCTCCGATTGGAAATGATGTGCCGACGTTTTGGGAAAGCATCAAAAATAACCAATCAGGAATTGCACCGCTTGAAATATTTGATGAGGATTTTGAAACCGAGGTAAAAGTTGCCGCGCAAGTCAAAGACTTTAATCCCAAAGAGACGATGAAGCGCAAAGAATACTCGCGGATGGACCGTTATTCGCAATTTGGAGTGGCTGCCAGTGCCGAAGCCGTTGAAAACAGCGGCTATGAGATCGAAGCTAACGCGGACCGTGTCGGTGTGATTGTCGGCTCGGGAATTGGCGGACTTTTAGCTATCCAAGATGGGATTGACCGTATGCGCGACAAAGGCGCCAACCGTGTGCAGCCCTTATTTGTACCCATGACGATTGGAAATATGGGTGCAGCCAATATTTCGATTAAAACAGGGGCTCGCGGCACCAGTTTAGATATTGTGACCGCTTGTGCCAGTGCCACCAACTCAATTGGTGAAGCTTTTTTAAAAATTCAACGCGGTGAGTTAGATGCTTGTCTAGCGGGTGGAGCAGAAGCGACCATTAATGAAATCGGCATCGCCGGTTTTGAAGTTTTGACGGCTTTATCGACGAATGAGGATCCCAAAACAGCTTCGCGTCCCTTTGACAAAGACCGAGATGGCTTTGTGATGGGTGAAGGAGCAGGCATTTTATTTATGGAATCGTTAGAATCGGCTAAAAATCGTGGCGCCAATATTTTAGGCGAAGTGGTGGGTTATGGTTCAAATAGTGATGCTTTCCATATGACCGCTCCGCGGCCAGATGGCAGTGGTGCAGGGGAAGCGATTAAAACGGCGCTTGATATGGCGGGACTTGAACCAGAAGATGTAGACTATATCAATGCCCATGGGACTAGTACGCCGACAAATGATTCAGCCGAAACTGAATCCATTAAATATGCGTTGGGTGACCATGCTTATAAGGTGCCTGTTTCCAGTTCCAAAGGCTTTTTCGGCCACTTACTCGGAGCAGCCGGCGGGGTGGAAGCCGTAGCGATTGTGAAGGCCTTAGAAGAAGGTTTCATCCCAGCGACTTTAGGACTTGAAGAAACAGACGAAGCGTGTGACTTGGATTATGTCCCAGGTGAAGGGCGCAAACAAGACATCAATGTCGCTTTATCAAATTCCTTAGGTTTTGGTGGACATAATGCCGTTTTAGCCTTTAAACGCTGGAGTGGGGAGTAAGTCAAGATGGATTATGAAAAATTAAAAGACTTGATTGATCACTTGGACACTTCAAGTCTGGCGTATGTCGATTATAAATCCGATTCAGGGCACGTCATTTTATCAAAAGAAATGCCGGTGCAAACTGCTCCAAAAACGCCAGAAACTGTTGCAGCGCCTGTCGAAACAGCTGCAGAAACACCTGCGGCGACTGTTGAACCTACCGCCGTTGAAGAAGCAGAAGAAGTGACGGGCGAAGTGATTGAGTCGCCGATGGTTGGTGTGGTTTATTTAAAACCGGGACCAGATAAGGAAGACTTTGTGAAAGTCGGCGACCACGTCGAACAAGGGCAGACTGTCTGCATTGTAGAAGCGATGAAGCTGATGAATGAAATTCAAGCCCCTAAAGCGGGCGTGGTTACAGAAATCTTAGTCGATAATGAAGCGGTGGTTGAATTTGGTCAGCCGCTGATTCGAATCGATTAGCGAATATTTAGGAGGACAACATGTCAAAGAAAAATGAACCGGTCATGACGGCACAAGAAGTCATGGAAGTTATTCCAAACCGCTTTCCAATGTTTTTTGTGGATCGCGTGGAAGAGTTGGACTTGGAAGAACGCATTGTGGCGACAAAAAACGTGGCTGCCAATGAATCATATTTCCAAGGCCATTTCCCAGGAAATCCGATTATGCCGGGTGTTTTACAAATTGAAACGATGGCACAGGTGGGCTCTATTCCATTACTAATGAGTCCCAATTTTGAAGGGAAAATAGCTTTTTTAGCGGCAGTTGACCGCGTAAAATTCCGTAGAAACGTAGTACCTGGTGATGTCTTAACGATTACAGTAGAAATTGTTAAATTGAAATCGGTTATGGGTATCGGGCAAGGAACCATTACCAATCAAAATGGAGATGTCGTTTCGGAAGCGAAAATGACCTTTATTATTAGTGACTTGGAACAAGAATAGTGGTGGAGACGATGTTTCAAAAAGTATTAGTAGCCAACCGCGGTGAAATTGCCGCTCGTATTATTCGGGCCTTAAGAGAATTAGGCATCACCTCCGTTGCGGTGTATAGTGAAGCGGATAAAAATGCCTTGCATACGGAACTGGCGGATGAAGCCATTTGCATTGGCCCGGCTAAAGGCTTGGATTCTTACGCCAATCCAGTGGCTGTTTTAAGTGCGGCGCTTGTTACAGGTGCAGATGCGATTCATCCGGGCTACGGCTTTTTATCCGAGCGCAGCGATTTTGCCTCTTTATGTGAAGAGATGCAAATCAAATTTATTGGCCCCAATAGTCAAATTATTCGCGACATGGGGAATAAGCAAAATGCGCGGACAACCATGCGTGAGGCCGGGGTGCCGATTGTGCCTGGCGGCCAAGACTTGGTCCACACTATCGAAGAGGCGCGTGTCATTGCTGAGGAGATTGGATATCCTTTAATGATTAAAGCAGCTGATGGCGGCGGCGGGAAAGGCATGCGTTTAGTCAACTCGGCTGAAGAGTTGGCACCGATGTTTGAACAAGCCTCGAATGAAACGCAAAGTATTTATGGCAACCGCCATTTATATATTGAAAAGACGATTTATCCGGCTAAGCATATTGAAGTGCAATTGCTTGCGGATGAACAGGGCAATGTGCTTCATTTAGGCGAACGTGATTGTTCGCTTCAACGCAACAATCAAAAAGTTATTGAGTTTGCACCTTCTCCATCTTTGTCTGAAACCACTCGACAAAACATTTGCGAAGCAGCAGTGGAAGCCGCCAAAGCGATTGGCTACACCAATGCGGGGACGATTGAGTTTTTGGTGGATAAGGACGAGAACTTTTACTTTATGGAAATGAACACGCGGCTGCAGGTGGAGCATCCGATTACGGAAATGGTGACGGGTGTGGATATTGTCAAAGCGCAAATTGAGATTGCGGCGGGCAAGCCGTTGGAGTTAAAGCAGGAAGATATTGTGATGGAAGGCTTCGCGATTGAGTGCCGTTTGAATTCGGAAAACCCGTACCATAATTTCCAGCCGTCAAGCGGCCATATCGATCGTTTGTTTTTACCCAATGGCGGAATGGGCTTGCGAGTGGAAACAGCCCTGTATTCAAACTACACCTTGCCGCCATTTTATGATTCGATGGTGGCTAAAATTATTACCCACCAGCCGACACGAGAAGCGGCATTTAATTTGATGGAACGGGCTTTGTATGAAGTGACCGTAGATGGCTTGACGACGAATATTGATTTGTTGGAGGCGTTGATTCGCCACCCTGAAGTACAAGCCGACCGAGTCCATTCTAAATGGCTGGAAGAGTCGTTTATGAAGGAGTGGTTAACAGAGGAATTAACGGCAGCAGAGGATTAGAGGAGAGAGGAAAGAATGGCCTTATTTCGGAAGAAGAAATCGTACATTCAAATAAAGCCCGCACAAGCGGATGAGTTGAAAGCGCGGCGGGCGCAAATTCCAGATGGGCTGGCGGAAAGTTGTCCTGGTTGTAAGGAAATTATTTTCAAACAATCGATTGGTGAAGAGTATCTCTGTCCAAAATGCGAGTACCACCTTCAGTTTCCAGCGATGGACCGGATTGAATGGTTAGTGGATGCCGGCAGTTTCACTGAGTGGGACAAAGAGTTGGCTGCAGAGGATCCTTTCGACTTTCCTGGGTACCAGGAAAAGTTGGACCGGAGCCAAAAAACAACTGGCTTGCAAGAGGCGATTGTCACCGGACAAGCTAGCCTAGAAGGCTTGCCTTTTGCGCTGGGCGTGATGGACAGCCGCTTTATTATGGCCAGTATGGGGACGGTTGTTGGGGAGAAGTTGACCCGTTTATTTGAACGAGCCACAGAGTTGGAGCTGCCGGTTGTTTTATATATTGCATCAGGCGGGGCGCGGATGCAAGAAGGAATTCTATCCTTGATGCAGATGGCGAAAGTCAGTCAAGCCGTCTCGCGCCATGACCAGGCGGGGCTTTTTTATTGTACGGTGCTCACTAACCCAACAACAGGCGGAGTGTCGGCCAGTTTTGCGATGCAGGGTGATGTGACTCTAGCGGAACCCAAAGCCACAGTTGGTTTTGCCGGCAAACGCGTCATCGAACAAACGATCGGCTCGAAATTACCGGCTGATTTTCAAGACGCAGAGACGGTATTGGAGTATGGTTTTATCGATCACATTGTGCATCGATCCGAACAAAAAAATGTACTGAATCTTTTGTTGGCGATTCATGCAGCGGCAGAAAGTGCGGGGGATTAGATGAAGGCTTATGAGATTGTGCAAAAGGCACGCGATGTGTACCGTTTGTCAACCATTGAAATCATTAATGCCCTCTGTTCTTCCTTTATCGAATTGCACGGCGATCGGCACATGCAAGACGACAAGGCAATTATTGGCGGTGTCGGGCTGATTGAGGACAAGGAACCCATTACGATTATCGGGATTCAAAAAGGCTACAACACCGAAGAAAATATCCGTCGAAATTTTGGGTCGAGTGGTCCGGCCGGGTACCGCAAAGCGGAACGTTTAATGAAGCAAGCCGAAAAATTTAAGCGGCCAGTGTTGACGTTGATTAATACACCAGGTGCTTATGCCGCTGCTGAGTCTGAAGAAAAAGGCATTAGCGAAGCGATTGCGAGTATGCTGATAACTATGAGTGAATTGACCGTGCCCACCTTAGCCATTATCTTGGGAGAAGGCGGCAGTGGCGGGGCAATCGCTTTAGCCTTGGCCGATAAAGTATGGATGATGGAAAACAGCATCTATTCCATTTTATCACCCGAAGGCTTTGCGTCCATTTTATGGAAAGACGCAAGTTTGGCGCCGGATGCTGCAGAGATTATGCGTTTAACGGCTGAGGACTTAAAAGAGCTCGAGGTAGTCGACCGCATCCTTCCTGAAGGTGAAATGAACAATGAAGAACAGGCCGCTTATTTGGTGGCTGAAATTAAAAAGGCTTTTGCTGAGTTATTGGAGTTCTCACCAGAAGAACGGGTAGAAAAACGCTATGAACGCTTTAGAAAGTTTTAGCAGAGAGGTTAGGTTTGTCTATGATAGCAGGGATTGGGATTGATTTGGTCGATTTAGACCATATGGCTGCCGTTGTCAAAAATTCGCCCCGGATTGTGGCGCGTATTTTGACCAAAGAAGAGCTTGCACTTTATGAAGCGCGTTCTGACAAGAGAAAGCTGGAATTTTTGGCCGGCCGCTTTGCTGCCAAAGAAGCCTTCAGCAAAGCCATGGGGACGGGTATCGGTCAAGTCGTCTCTTTTCAAAATGTGGTCGTTTTGAATGATGCAAAAGGCTGCCCATATGTAGCAGAGAGCCCGTTTGACGGGAATGTGTTTGTTTCGATTACTCATTCTCAAAAGATGGCGGCTGCTCAAGTGGTTTTAGAGCGACAAGAGGTTTAAAAAAGGGTATAAACTCTATACCCTGCTTTAGCATGGCTAATCTCGCTAGCATTCAATTTACAACAGAGTTGGAGCGCCTCACTCCGCTGTAATTGACTTAGATGAACGTAAAACCATCTAATGCCCTCTTTACCCTTGAAAAGCACCATTGTGCCTCAACGATATGAGTATCTTCAAAACTAACTACCTAAATCGTGTGGATTTTTTCGGTCAACATGAGAAATTGAGCACTTGTAATACCCACAGGATTCGGCTAGAATAGACTCAGATAGATAAACATACCATTCAAAGACAGCTAAAGTATGGAAGTTTGGTTTGATTCCAACACGGTCCCGCCACTGTAATCATGCATCCGCATGCAGTCAGATCTTTACTTTAGTTTGCTAATCACGCACATGGACTATTTCGAGGTAAAATAGTCGCATGAGGAGTCTATGTGTGGCGCATAGACTATTTTTTTATCCTAAATGCGCTCCTTTAGCAACAGCTGAACGGATTATCTATCACAAACAGATCTGTTTAAAGGAGAGATACAATGAAAAAAAGAAAGTTAAGCCAATTGTTTTTATTGTTGTCATCAGGGGTTATCTTGACGGCTTGTGCCACACAGACGGAGGAAGCACCGACAGAGACAGAAGATACAGCTACGGAAGAAGTAGAAGAGACGTCAGACGAAGCAACATCAGAGGCCGATGCAGTAGATGTTTCCTTTGAAATCGTTATTGACGGTGAAGCTGTTGCCGATTTGAGTCGGGAGATTGCTGTTCCTGAAGGCACCTATTTGTTGGACGCAATGGAAGAGACCTATGACATTGAAGAAGAAGATACATTTATTACCGCGATCGAAGGCTATGAACAAGATGTGGATGCAGGTCGTTACTGGCTCTACTATATTAATGGTGAAATGCCATCTGTAGGTGCGGCTGATTATGAACTCCAAGCCCAAGACGAAATCGAGTGGAGACTTGAGGACAGTGAGTAAGCAAGACAAGTACTTTACGGTCCACCGGATTGCTTTGCTTGCCATTTTAACGGCTCTGGTGACAGTGGGGCGCTTAGTGTTTTCTTTGCCGATTTTACCCAATATTCAGCCGATGACCGCCTTATTGATTTTGATTACTTTAAATATCGGCGTTCTTGATGGTTTAGTGGTCGCAGTGTTATCTATGCTGCTGACGAACATGATGCTGGGGATGGGGCCTTGGACCATTTTTCAAATCGTTTCTTTTGCGGTTGTCATCTCACTGACGGGCTTTCTAAAATATTTCTACAATTATGGAAAGTTCAGCAATCGATTAATTTTTTCACTTTGGGCCTTTCTAATGGGTTTTTTGTACGGATTGATTATTTCGATCTTTTCTTACTACTTGTATGGCATGACGAACTTTTTTGTCTATTATATCAACGGCTTGCCGTTTGATGCCTTACACGCCTTTGGAAATTTTGGGTTTTTCTTTCTGTTGGAGCCTATTTTGGTTCCAATCATTCGTAAAAGATTCAAGGAAATCCTTGTATAAAAAATCAAACCCTAAGTCGAAATGAAATGTTCGAGCTTAGGGTCTTTTTATGAGTGTTGCTTCATTTTCATTATATTCCCCTTCTTGTTGTTCTAAAAAAGAGGTACAATAGAAGGTATTGGATACAGGAATAAAAGAGGAGTGTTGTGAGTGACTGCAAAAGAGTATATTGATCGTGTGCTGGAGAATGTTGAGGAAAAGCATTCAGACAAGTTTGAATTTGTTAAGACCTTACAGGAATTCTTTCCGACTTTGGAGCCATATTTAGACGAACATCCAGAGATTGAGGAGCACAGTATTTTAGAGTTGATTGCGGAACCGGAACGCATCATCCAATTCCGCGTCCCTTGGCAAGACGATGAAGGCAAATTCCATGTGAACTTAGCTTGGCGGGTTCAGTACAACTCCGCATTAGGCCCGTATAAAGGGGGCATTCGCTTTGATTCAAGCGTCAACGAAAGCATCACCCGTTTTCTCGCTTTTGAGCAAACCTTCAAAAATGCCTTAACGAAATTACCGCTTGGCGGAGGGAAAGGCGGCGCGGATTTTAATCCGCGTGGAAAGTCGGACAGCGAAATTATGCGCTTTGTTCAAAGTTTCATGTTGGAGATGCACAATTACATGGGCCCGAATTTAGATGTGCCTGCTGGGGATATCGGAGTGGGACATCGTGAAATTGGCTATATGTATGGTCAATATAAACGTTTGAATCAAGCGGAACCCGGGGTCATTACCGGTAAACCCGTTCACATGGGCGGCAGCTTAGGCCGGACAGAAGCCACTGGCTATGGCGCGGTCTATTTTATCGAAAATGCGTTAAGCGATCGTGACGACTCCTTAGAAGGTAAAAAGGTCGTTATTTCTGGCTTAGGTGAAGTGGGTAAACATGCCTTAGAAAAAGCAGTAGAGCTGGGTGCTAAAGTCATCGCTGTGGGCGATTTAGCCGGGTATTTAGTCGATGAAGAAGGTTTGGATGCGCAAGTGCTTAAAGCGATTGAATCTCCAGATGATAAAGCTGCCCAGGATTATGTTGAGAATAACGAAAATGCCTATTTTGTTGCGGATGAATCGGTTTGGACCGCCGATATCAACTATGATATTGCGCTGCCATGCGCCACGCAAGGCGAAATCGATGCAGACATGGCTGAAAACATGGTGAAAAACTGTGGAATTTCTGCTGTATTTGAAGGGGCGAACAAACCGACAAAAGATGCAGCGATTAATGTGTTTTTAGCTAATGATTTGTTATTTGCACCCGGTAAAGCGGTGAATGCAGGTGGAGTGGCGGCTTCCGGTTTAGAAATGGCTCAAAATGCCCAGCATGCCCATTGGTCTTTTGAAGAAGTGGACGAAAAAGTTCAAGAAACGATGGCCGATATTTATACCCTATGTAGTGAAACAGCTGAAAAATATTTAGCCGATAAAAACAACTTAAAAGCCGGGGCAAATATTGCCGGTTTTGCTCGCGTCGCAGAAGCAATGATGAGTCAAGGATTAGTTTAATCGCCATGAAACGAAAAAGAATATATTTGTAATAATTGGATGCCAGCCTTTATGTCATCAGCAGTTTGAGTGTTTTTAGACCAAATAGGTAGAATTTGAATGCTAGACTAGCTATTTTCTTTGTTGTATACTAATCTCTAAGAAATCACAACATATAGTGTATAACTCTTGGACAAATGTCTATATGTTGTGAAATAAGTGCTGAAAGCAAGGGGCTGTTACCATGGAAGCAACGAAAATTCAACCACTAAAGGTGGATATCAACAAACTAAATAAAGACATCGAGAAGTTTCCGCATGTCTACCCGATTACAGATGATATGCATATTACGCATAATGGGGTTTCACGAATGGTGATGATTGACCGCTATTCTTATAAAGATACGAAAAAAGAAACCTTATCGGAAGGAGACTTAGTTGTTTTAACCGTTAAGCCCGATCCGAAATACCCAGCGAGAGGTATCGGCTATATTCAAGCATTGGATTGGGATAAGAACGAAGCGGTTATTTTACTGGAAGAAGAATATCGGACTTCCTTGGAAGACGCAGAAGAAATTGAAACAGGCATAGTGACGCGTAACCTTGACGCTATTGAAAAGCCGCTAGAAATCTTTTACGAACAAATTGTTAAAAGAAACGCGCGAGGACTGGCAGAAGCGGAAGCCAATCCGGATAAAGTAGAAGACTCTTTTGAGCGTTTTTATGAACAACTACGTTTGAAAAACTTTGTGCCCGCAGGACGCGTTCTTTATGGAGCCGGTTCAGGCACCGATGTCACCTACTTTAACTGCTACGTGATGCCCTTTGTCCCAGACTCTCGTGAAGGCATTTCCGATCACCGCAAAGAAGTGATGGAAATCATGTCTCGCGGCGGTGGAGTTGGTACAAACGGTTCAACCCTGCGTCCACGCAACACCTTAGCGCGTGGCGTAAACGGCAAATCAAGCGGTTCAGTGTCTTGGTTAGATGACATTGCAAAATTGACCCATTTGGTGGAACAAGGCGGTTCTCGTCGCGGAGCGCAGATGATTATGTTAGCAGACTGGCATCCGGATATTTTAGAATTTATC
>JBHWQC010000174.1:0-15196 GCA_043425375.1 Atopostipes sp. | reverse complement strand
TTCCGGTTCTTCTGGTTCCTCCAGTATTCTCGGAATAACCGATACTGGAACATGAACTCGGTCTTCCGTGCCATCTTCATACGTAACGACGACTGTTACAAATTGAGCAGCGATTTCACCAGTTAAATCAACTCTATCCGTATTTTCATACGCATAGGTTGTTCCATCTGGTAATGCATCAGCATTTGCGATAGCTTCTTCGGCAGCTGGTAATTCATCCTCAACATTTAAGTCGACAACGATTTCCCCGGCTACTGGTTCGTAAACTTCGTTTAATGGAACTGGAATCACGGTAACTGGTACTTCTACGCGGTCTTCCGTGCCATCTTCATACATTACGACGACTGTCACAAATTGAGCAGCGATTTCACCAGTTAAATCAACACTATCCGCATTTTCATACGCATATATTGTTCCATCTGGTAATTCATCAGCATTTGCGATAGCTTCTTCTGCAGTTGGTAATTCACTCTCAACACTTAAATCGACAACAATTTCTCCAGCTTCTGGTTCGTATACAGCATTTAATGGAACTGGAATCACGGTAACTGGTACTTCTACTCGGTCTTCCGTGCCATCTTCGTACGTTACAACGACTGTTACACTTTGTTCTAATACATCTCCAGATAAGTCAACTTCTTCTACATTTTCATACGCATAGGTTGTTCCATCTGGTAATGCATCGGCATTTGCGATAGCTGTTTCGGCAGCTGGTAATTCACTCTCAACACTTAAGTCGACAACAATTTCTCCAGCTACTGGTTCGTAAACTTCGTTTAATGGGACCGGAATTACGGTAACTGGTACTTCTACACGGTCTTCCGAGCCATCTTCATACGTTACAACGACTGTTACACTTTGTTCTAATACCTCTCCAGATAGGTCAACTGCTTCTGCATTTTCATACGCATACGTTGTTCCATCTGGTAGTTCATCAGCATTTGCGATAGCTGTTTCTGCAGCTGGCAATTCGTCCTCAACACTTAAGTCAACAACGATTTCTCCAGCTATTGGTTCGTAAACTTCGTTCATTGACGGCGCGAGAACTTCAACTTCAATTGTTACTGCAGCTGATCGTCCATAATCATCAAGGACAGTATAAGTAACCTCATACGTTCCAGCAACATCTGTATCCAGCCCATAAGTTGCGACATGAATACGACTTGTTAAATCTTTTCCGAATGCATCTTCTGCGGTTACACCTGCGAGCAAGTCAACGTCTTCGCCTGCTTCAACCACAACATCTCTTGTTCCATTAATTGACGGATTCAAGATAGCTGGATTGTTTTGCAGTAAAGCAGCTTCTAATGCGGCAACTGCTGCATCTACTTCTGCTTGCGTTGCTTCATTGCTTACATGTAATGATGTTCCAGCATCTAATGCTCGTTGTAAATCAATCGTTGGACCTGGAACTGTTTGACTTAAGTCAAGCAAGTTCTTCAAGTAGTCTTTTTCAACATATTCGACAACAACTGTATATTCTGTGGTGTTTCCAGCGATATCTTCTAATACATATACAAATTCATTGGTCCCACGTTCTAAGTTAACTACATCTCTGTATTGAGCCGTTACATTGGTTGAGTCAAAACCATTTGCGGTTTCATCCCAAGAGTCCACATAATGACTATTTCGAGTGAGGGCGAGAACGCTTAAGTTGTCTGATAAATCTAAAGTAATTCGTGCTTGGCTATCGTCTGTTCGACGTATACCAATTGTTACATTTTCAAAGACAGGCGCTTTTGTATCTACCCAGAATCGGCGTACAATACTAAAGTCCTCTTCTTGGTTTCCGTTTGAAACGGTAAATGGCATTTCATGGTAACCGTCTTCTACCGTAATCGTTTCATTAAAGGTATAAACTGTCCCATAAAAGACTTCACTTCCACCAATAACGACACTGTAATTGTCGACGGGGGTTAAGGCTAATTCTTGATCACCAGCATAAAAACTGGTAATACCATCCAAGCCATAAACAAGTCCTGAAACTAAAATCTCATTTGTATCGTAGGCAGTTAATAAACCAGGTGTATTCAATACGATTTGCGCTTGTACGTTTGCATCTGGCTCACGAACATCCACTTCTACTGTTTCAAAAGCTAATTCTAATGGTGAAAGAACTGCATCTTCTGCAACTGTTATTGTTTCTGGACCAGTAAAGACGATAGTTTCAGGGAGATTTTCTACGGAAAGAACGTACTCACCTGCATATAATCCTTCAAATATTTTTACGTTTTCATTTAAGTTTTGTGCGAGCACAACATGTTTCCCATCAACGCTTGTTGCAGTCACATAAGCATTTGCAAAGTCAAAGGCTTCTGGCGCAATATTTGAAGGCCAACCATCGACTGTTGCATACATTTGGACATCGCCAATGGCAACTGCTTCTTGTACTTCAACGACTGCTGGTTCTGAAACAAACCCTCTAGGATTTGTTGCATTCACATATAACACTTGTCCAGCTGGTTGAGGCGTAATAGCTACTACAAAGTTTCCTTCGTTATCTGCAAGAGCTTCTCCTAATGATTGTCCATTTTCTAAAGCAACAACCACTGAGTGATAAGCGCCTGTTTGACCTGTCACTACCTCATGATGTGAAAACACTGGATCCACAACTGGCGCAGATACTACTTCTTCATTTCCAAAATCAACTGGTAAGGCTGGGAAATCCAATAGTCGATCCACATAGTTTCCGACCACATCATATCCTAACAGATAGATATAAGACGGTGAATCAACAGTAAGAAGTGAAGTAATATCGACAAAGAAATCTGTTTGAACATCGGTAAAAGCTAGTTCGCTTACGTAACCTTCAGCTAAACCACCAACCAATGCATCAAACCCTTCTGCTGGGATGGCAAGGTCAAACCAATTGTATAACTCAATAAAATCATTGTCTAAGCGGAAAATTGAAAAGGCATCTCCGCCACTTCCAGTATCAACTGATGAGAATGAAAGATAGATATTTTCTTCCGTTTCAACCGTTTCAAGATTTTCAAGCGTTGGAGCGGTATTATCTCCGACAATTTTGAAACGATAAACTTCAGGTGTTGAGTTTTCTGTTCTTAATATTTCAACTTCGTAATAAACGACTTCATTATCACGCAATGGACGACCGTTAATCATGCCATCCCAAAGGGCATCTGAAAAGAAGGTATAAGGAGCTTGTCCTTGTGCCATGTTTAGAATTTTTCTTTGGTCGTAATAAGAATCAAGTGTTCGAAGAACGTTAAATTCTTCATCTAAAATTCTGAAATTTAATTGTCTTGCATTACGTAGCATGGTTGCCATAAAACCAAAGTTTGCTGAAGCAGGATCCATGCTCGCTTCGCTACCAGGGTTCATGTATGTTTCATCGTATGGGTCTCTAAAGTATAAGAGTCCTTCCTCTGCATCATATTGAATCGGTGTTGTAAAAGTAAACGTTGGATGTTCACTTGCATCTTCATTTTCCAAATCTTGTATGAAATCATCAATAACTTGGGGTTCATCCCAATTTCCATAGAATCCTAAAATGGGCATTTGCAATGAAGTTGAACCGTTATAAGCTACATATTCACCGTTCTCATCGACTGTAAATGGGTTGAATAATAAGTATCCTTCTACGAAATTGTTCCAGGCAATGTTATCATTTGAAAAATCAAAAGTATAAACAAAACGAGCCGGATTTCTCATAGAATTTGGTGCCACTTCAATAAATTGTGGTCCACTTACTACGGTATCTAAAAAATCTGAATATAAAACATTGAAGTCCACACCGTTTACATTTTGGACTAAATCTTTTAAAAAGACATAATCAACGGCGTAGTATTTCGTTTCATTGGATAAGTTCACAAAATCCAAAGAAAATGAAGCTTGTTTTGAAAGGACATTTCCTAACTCAATTTTTGGTGCTTTAGAGTTCGACTCAACGACAACAACTTCTGTCGTTAACGCGCCTTTTAAATCCATTAAACCGGCGCCTTGGCGTCGGACAAAGTAAGGCATGCCGTACTCATCATATAATAAGTCGGCTGTATTCATTAACAAAGCTTTGGTTAAGTCAGCACGTTCACGGTCCGATAAGCCTAGTTGAGTAAAGATTGCATCCATTTTAATTCGTTGTTGAACTAATGCGGCTCCACCTGCAACATGAGGGGCTGCCATTGAAGTGCCAGACATTGAACCATATTTCCCGTCATTTTGCAGGGAATATATTTGGCCGCCTGGCGCAGTGATTTCAGGTTTCATTTGTAAATCAGGACCTGGTCCCCAAGAACTGAAATCACTCATTCTCCAACCTGTTGGATTTTCTGATTGGATCGTTTCATTTGTAAAAGTAATCGTCGCTTCTTCAGCTGTCACGATTTGATAACCTGCTTCATGTCCAATAAAGACAAAAGGAATAGAAGCAGCCTCTCCACCCGCCATATTGACAAGTGCTTCGCCGCCTTCCGCATGGTTATAAATAATTAAACCACTGGCACCGAATAATTCTGCGTTTGCTAATGTATCCGTGAATGTATTTCCACGTTGGACTAATGCAACTTTGCCTACTACATCTATACCTGACCAGTCATCAAAGGCACCTGGTGTGGCACTATTGGCACCGATATGGACGATTGCTTGTGGTCCTGATAACGTCGTCGCTGGATCAGGAGAGCCGGCCGCAATTTGCATCGCTGTGGCGCCTTCTTCTCCATCTACCTCATATTCCATTTTATCAGCCATCACATGCGTATTATCTACAGATGCGACGGACATGGATCCTTCGTTTATAGAAGGTGAACCAACTAATCCGATGTCTGGATTTTTTGCATGAGGCAGTGTGTATGGATAAGAAAGATTGCCTGCGAAATATTCAGACCCTTCCATAATTTGGTTCTCGTTACCTGCTGAAATGGCGACGATAATTCCATTTTCTAAAGCATTGTTGATTGCAATATCTTCGATTGATCCTGGTGTATAAAAACCAGCAGGAGAACCGAGGGACATATTAATCACATCCGCACCTAGTAAAATCGCATCTTCAATCGCACGCAGATAAACATCTGAGAACGTTGTGGCATATTGAATGTCATCCGAGAAAACTTTCATCCCTAAAATTTGCGATTCAGGTGCAACGCCCTTGAGTAAACCATTCGCGCCAACTGTCCCTGCGACGTGTTGACCATGATGGCCAGATTCGCCAATATCAATATAATTTCCATTCAAATCGTAATAGTTATAAGCGTAGGGTACTTTTTCATTCACATATTCACCCGGAACACCCAAGCTGTTAACCATTTCTTCCGTTAAAGCAGGTTGTGTTTCAGGACTTAAGTCTTGTAAATCCGGATGCGAGGGATCCGTCCCTGAGTCAATCACTGCAATGACCTGGCCTTCGCCTTTATAACCTAAATCTTCTGCTTCAGGCTGGTTGATCATGTAATTGGAAGTGACCATATCCAACTCAAAGGTTGGTCGCTCATATTCAATCGCTTCATAAACGCCGCGAACACCTGGAGCACCTTTAATTTTATCGATGTCCGACTCTTTTACATACGTTACAAAAGCATTGATGCTGACGGTAAAGGAATCATCAGCGGCTAAATGGTCTTCTTCAATTGAGGTCTGAAAGTCAATGCCTTGTGCTTCTAATTGACCTCGAACTTCTAATTGCTGCTGAAGCAGTTTTTGTGAAACGGATTGAATCACTACATCATCCAGTTCGTCAACACGGACACCTAGTCGCGTAGCTTCTTCAATCAATGGCTGACCATCCAATTCAATGACAACGCGAACTTGGCGTTCTTCTTCACCCTCTTCTTCAAGTACTAAATCAGGTTCTTCTTTTGGAAGCTCTAGGTCCTCTGCTGGATCAATCGTATGTACGATAGCTTCGTCAGCTTTATTAGCCGATTCCTTGAGTTCTTCTTCCGTGTCCACTTCTTCTGTCTCAGTTGCTTCGTCAACTTCTGCTTTCTCAGGTTCATTCTCTTCTGAGTCTAACGCTTCTGTTTCTTCGACTTCTTCAACTGCTTCGGGTTCTTCTACATCGACTGTCGGTTCTTCTGGTGGACTCATATCTGTTTCTTCAACAATTTCCACAACATCCGCTGCCTCATCTGATGGAGCGGTTTCCGTTTCTACTGGTTCTTCTTCATTCGATTCTTGCACATCATCCGCCGATGCATCCAAGTCAGACGTGTCAAAATCTTCTGCTACTTCTACAACCACTTCTGTGGGAGAAGTCGCTTCTGTTTCATCCACTTCCGTCTCAGCTGCAACGAGCGTCGGGTTCAAAAAACCAAAGAAAACAAGTAAAAGCGGTAAAATTTCCTTAAACTTTTTCCTCATGTCATACTCCCTTCCTAGTAATAGAATCCCATCATTCTCATTATCACCTCATCTTTCTTATTGATAACTAATAGGATAGCATTAGTTAAAGTATTATTCAATGAGGTTGGTTAAATTAATTTATTTTTTATAAATATTCATGCCATCAGACAACCTCCCTTTTAACCCTCCTTATCAGAAAAATAAAAAGCTCCAGAATCCCTTGCGCATACTGGCTAGTACAAGGTATCTGGAACTTTCTTTTTTATAAAAAACGATTGAATAAATTTACATCCGCTGCTCTTTGGTAGAGGTGACTTTCATTAAAATCTTCCGGTCGCGATAATGACACCCATCGCAACGAAGACGACTAATGTATCCATAATAAAACCAAGCAGCATCGGTTTTGGTCCTATTTCACGAATATCGCCAATACTGGTTTTCATCCCAATCGCCGACAAAGCCATGACCATCGCCCCGCGCGAGGTGTTTGAAATAGCGGGGACGATAGCTTCTGGAATCATACCAAAACTACGCAAAGCTACCATTAACAAGAAAAAGAGAATAAAAAAGGGAAAGATTTTTTTAAACTGAATCGGCGGACGCTCGCTTCCACCCTTTTTTCGCGCTTCTACCCGTTCATTGACGAAAGAGAAAATCAAAACCGCAGGAATAATAAATAATGTTCTCGTTAATTTCACAATAATGGCGGTATTCCCAGCCATTTCCGAAAACGCGTAGCCGGCCGCCACGACAGAAGAGGTGTCGTTGACCGCGGTTCCGATCCAGGTGCCGTAACCAAAGTGCGACATGCCGATTGCCATACCGATCATCGGAAATAAAACGACCGTAATAATATCAAAAATAAAGGTAGCCGAAATGGCATACGTAATGTCTTCATCTTCTGCATCAATGACCGGGCCTACTGCCGCCACGGCACTTCCGCCGCAGATGGCCGTGCTGACCGCCAGTAAATTGGTCAGTTTCCAGTTAATCCCAAACAACTTGCCCAAGACGTTGGAAAAAAGAACCGCACTCGACATGGTAAACAGCATGACAAAAAGCGCATAAGCGCCAACGTTGACGACTTCTTGGAAGTTCAAGTTCACTCCCATTAAAATAATTCCAATACGTAAAATCATCTTTCCGGTGAAATCAACACCGGGCTGGACGCTTTTGAATTTATTTAATACCGGGTTAAACAACATCCCAATCAGCAAGGCCATAACGGTTGCTCCAATAATATTTCCAGGCAGTAACCGGCTTGTAAATATGGCCAGCATAGCCACACCGGCGCTTAGAAGCAGCCCTGGGATTAAACTACCTAATTCTTTCATTCTATCCACCCTCTAAAAGTTAGTTGTTTATTGAGTATACCACTTTGTTACTATAAAATATAATTATGATTTATTATCAATTAATAAAAATATCTTATAAGGAGCTTATCCATGATTGATCACCGAATTGATACCTTTTTATCCTTGTGCGAAACCAATAGTTATACCGAAACAGCCGCACAATTAAATATGACCCAACCGACCGTTACTCAGCATATTCAGTATTTAGAAAACTCTTATCAAATCAAAATTGTTTCAAAAAAAGGCAAAGATTTCCGTTTAACGGAAGAAGGGAAAACGCTCCAAAAATATGCCAGAACTATCAAAGCCAATGCGGAAAGAATTCCCCAACTGCTTCACCGAATAAATAAAGAAAGCAAAACATTAACCTTCGGCGCCACGTTGACCATTGGCGAGTATATGATGCCGCCTATTTTACATCAGATCTTTGCGGAAGACGCCGAAACTTCTATTCATATGTATGTCGAAAATACGCAACTCCTCCTTGACATGCTGTGGCAGGGAAAAATTGATTTTGCTCTTTTAGAGGGGCATTTTGAACAAAATGAATTTGATTCGATGCAGCTTTCCAATGAAACCTATATTGGCGTGTGCTCACCCGATAATCCCATCGCAAATGCATCCATTGACCTACAAGATTTAACCAAACAAAACCTCATTATTCGCGAAGCGGGCAGCGGGACGCGGGATATTTTGGAACAAGCCTTATATAATCAGAACTTAAGTGTGGACGATTTTAAGCAAACCATTGAAATTGGCAATATGAAGGCGATTAAAGAATTGTGCCAGCTGGATATGGGAATTACGTTTATGTATCGAGAGGCGGTCAAGAAGGAACTTGAAGCGGGGGCGTTAAAAGAAATTGCTTTGAAGGATTTCAGTATGACCCACCCCTTTAGTTTTGTGTATTTAAAAAACAGTCTGGATATTTCCGAGCTGACGTATTGGTTTGAAAAAATTACCGCGTTGCGGAAGGCTGTCTAAATTCTTTTCCTTTATATTTTGGTAGCGCCATCATGTTTGTTATGTTAGCATTAAGACAGATGATTAAACGATTACAAATGGAGGGAATAAAAATGTCAACAGAATATATTGACGAACAATACAAACTCTTTATCAATGGGGGATGGACCGATGGCAGTGGCAATGACCGAATTGAAGGGACTAACCCATCGACTGGCGAGAAAATGTATGAGATTGTTGATGGCACGAATGAAGATGTGGATGCAGCCGTGGATGCAGCGCGCGCAGCCTTTAAAACGTTTAGTCGGACAGGTGTGAAAGAGCGGGCAAAAATTCTACATAAAATGGCGGATTTGATTGAAGAAAATGCCGACCATTTAGCGATGGTGGAAACGTTAGATAACGGAAAGCCCTTGCGCGAAACTACAGGCGCCGATATTCCTTTAGCGGCGGACCATTTCCGTTACTTTGCTAGTGTCATCCGCAGTGAAGAAGATACGGTCAAGATGCTGGACGATGAGACCATGTCGATTATTTTACGCGAACCGATCGGAGTGGTCGGACAGATTATTCCATGGAACTTCCCTTTCCTGATGGCCGCTTGGAAATTAGCGCCGGCGATTGCTGCAGGGAATACCATTGTTTTGAAACCTTCTTCTTCTACTTCCGCTAGTGTGTTGGAATTTGCCAAGCTGTTCCAAGACGTTGTACCAGCCGGTGTGGTGAATATTGTAACCGGTGGCGGGTCATCGACCGGGCAGTATCTGCAAGAACATAAAGGCATTGATAAATTAGCCTTTACCGGTTCAACAGCTGTTGGTCGTGAAATTGGGATTTCAGCGGCTAAAAATCTGATCCCGTCAACGCTAGAGTTGGGTGGGAAATCAGCCAATATTTTCTTTGAAGATATGGATATGGATCAGGCGCTTGAAGGCGTGCAATTGGGCATTCTCTTTAACCAAGGAGAAGTTTGTTCAGCCGGTTCACGTATTTTAGTGCAAGAATCGATTTATGACGAGTTTATCGAAGCGGTTAAGGAAGAATTCAAAAAAGTAAAAGTCGGAATGCCATGGGAAAAGGGCGTGCAGATGGGCCCTCAAGTGAACGAGAAACAACTAGAAACCATTCATGAGTATGTTGAAATCGGAAAAGAAGAAGGCGCCGAGGTGCTGGTTGGAGGCGATCGCTACCAAGAAGGTAAGCTTGCCGAAGGTGCTTTCTATCAGCCGACTCTTCTCAAAGCGACGAATGATATGCGCATTGCTCAAGAAGAAATCTTTGGCCCAGTGGGAACAGTGATTACCTTTAAAGATGCGGAGGAAGCCATTGAAATCGCCAATGACAGTGAGTACGGCTTAGCAGGCGGCGTCTTTACGACGAATTTAAATACCGCGCTGAACGTCAGCCGCGGCATTCGTACCGGACGGGTCTGGGTAAATACTTATACGTCATTTGAAGCAGGCGCGCCGTTTGGAGGCTATAAGAACTCGGGCATCGGCCGTGAAACCCACAAAATGATGTTAGATGCGTATACGCAGCCGAAAAATATTTATATTAATCTTGCAGAAGGACGTAAGGGAATGTACTAAAAATTTTAAGCAACTCATTGAAAAAGAGAGGGGCGGCACAAAATCTGATTTTGTGCTGTCTCTTTTGGTTTCTAGGGGCTCCTTCCATAATTAAAAAATCGATTTGGGTAACGCAAGACTGCTTTCAACGGAATGAAATGAAATTTGGGTAACTTGAGACTGCTCTCAATGGTATGAAATAAAATTTGGGTCACTTGTGACTGCTCTCAACGGTATGAAATAAAATTTGGGTCACTTGAGACTGCTCTCAACGGAATGAAATGAAATTTGAGTAACGTGAGGCTCTTCTCAACGGAATGAAATGAAATCTAGGTCACGTGAGAGAAGGCTTGTGCACGAAAGATGTATAACTTAGAGCTTTATTAAACTTACTCATTGAAAACTCGAGGTTTATTTACTAATTAAATTCGACTATATCCACTAGAACAGCTGGAATCGTTATATTACCGCCTAAAGTCGATTCATAAGTGATTGTACTAAAGGAGTGGCCATAAATCGTTAAGTAATCATCTTCTAATACTCGTTGCTCTACAATCTCAGGTGAATAAGCTAAATAGATGATTTGGTCATAGTTGTCATTTACAGCTAAACGGAGTTGGATTTCATCCGTGCCTTCCATCACTTGGACGACTTTACCACTAAATTTAACTTTTTCACCTACATAATCATCCGGCGTTCGAGCTAACTGATCATATGTAATACCAGTTTCGTATCCCCTCGCCAATTCTTCTTCTTCCGCTTGCTTAGCTGCTTCTTCCTCAGCTTTTTTAGCGGCCTCTTCTTCGGCTTTCTTTTTCTCTGCGGCTTCTTTTTCTTGCGCTGCTATTTTATCCGCTTCGATTTTTCTAGCCTCTGCTTCTGACTCTTCTAATTCTTCATAAGGACTCATACGTTCTTTATACTGATCATACTCTTCTTGTATTTTTTTATTTTCATCGGTTATCTTTATTAGTTCATCATTCAGCTCTTCTTTTTCCTTCTCTAACGAAACAATATGAGTCGATAACTCTTCATTTTCAGTTTCGAGAGTTGAAATATTATTCTCATACCCTTCAACATCCGCACATGAACTCAAAATTACAAGAGCACTAAACAACATCATCACTTTCTTCATCGTTTGTTTCACCTCCATTCCCTCCGAATTGTAACCGCTTTAATTATAACATGATTTGATTCTTTAATCGGTCATTTTATAAAAAAGATTTAGAAACTTATCTTTTTGCCTTGTAATAGGTAATCTTTCACTATCAACATTAAGTGATAAAGATAATAATTCTAGTAAAATCATTGTAGACCATTTCACATATATGTTGTATAATCATTTAGTAAAAGAATAGGAAAGAGGGAGTTTAAGCATGTTGTTAGAAAACAAAGTAGCCATTATTACTGGAGCCGGTAGTGGATTTGGGCGCGCTACTGCAGAATTATATGCCAAGGAAGGCGCAAAAGTAGTTGTCGTGGATTATAACGAAGAAACAGCGATTCAAGCAGCCACAGCGATTCAAACAAACGGTGGAGAAGCAGTCGCCGTAAAAGCAGATGTGAGCAAGGATACAGATGTAAAGAACTTCATTCAAACAGCTGTTGATACGTATGGCCAGATTGATATTCTCTTTAATAATGCTGGAGTCTACGCACCGGGAACAGTGGAAGATACGTCTATTGAAGATTGGAACCATTCCTTAAACGTGAATATTACTGCTCTATTTCTAGCTAGCAAATACGCGATTCCTTATTTAAAAGAAACCCACGGAAACATCATTAATACGGCTTCTGCAGGTGGTATTATTGGATTTCCAGATGCTATCTCTTATGCAACGACTAAAGGGGCTGTCATCTCTTTCACTCGTGCAATGGCCGTTGATTATGCCGAAGCAGGTGTGCGAGTAAATGCGATTTGTCCGGGTACTGGTGAAACAGGTATGACAAAAGACTTATTAGAAATTGACGAAGTTTTTCAAGGGTTTATTTCCCCTATTCCTATGAAGCGTTTAGGCCAGCCAAATGACGTAGCAAATGCTGCCTTATTCTTAGGAAGCGATCAGGCTTCTTATATTACAGGGCATGCCTTGCCTGTAGATGGTGGCTGGACAATGTCTTAAGGACTGCCATTAAAAATCGTGTTAACTAAATACGGCTAGTAAAAGAGACAAAATCTTTTACTAGCCGTTTTCTTCTTCATTTCTATTTACCTGAATTATTTAAACAAATCCATCAAACTGCCTAGTAAACCACCATCATTCTTCTGATTGTTTGAAGAACCTGTAAGGCCTCCTAAAAAGTTATCAATTAAACCACTCGAAACAGATGATTGATTCTTCGCTTGTTTCGCCATTTCACGTGTCAACATATCTGTTTCACGCTGCACCCCTTGAGGGTCTAAGTTTTGTTCTCTTTTCCGGTCCGCCAAATACTTGATGGCAATCGGGGCTAAAATGGCTAACCCCTTTTTAACGGTGTCTGGATTCAAGCCTAATTGATTTGCTAAAGAATTATTGACTTCTTCTTTTTCATTGCTGAACACATGATTCAGAATTTTATCGCCTTCTTGTGCATCTACATTTTTTGCGAATTGATTCAAAGAGTCATAGTTGTTGCGGCCTTGATGCTGATTTAATGCTTGATTAAAAGACTCCAATCCTTTTTGGCTTTGGTTGTTTCGATTCATGCCTTGAAGGATTAATGGTAAACCAATAGCAGCAATTTTCGCAAAATCGCTCTTGTCTACCCCAGCTTTGCTCGCTAGATTTTGTCCTTCTTCATGTTGATCCGGCTGCATTAATACATTCATTAAATTATTCATATTAAATAACGACATATTTTCCACTCCTCTAATTTTTTCTTCTAAATGAATCGTATTGAAAAATATTCAATAACTCAAGCGATTCGCTCAGCACAAACGAGGAGAAGGAAGGAAGACGGTGTTTGTTATATGGGTTCATTTAGGAATCGATCAGTTTCACAAAAGCAACTTTACTCATGACACGTTCTTCGACTTGTCCTGACTGGTCTTTGGTGATTAACAACAAATCCTGCATAGAAGACGGCCCAACTGGAATAATCATTCGTCCGCCCATTGCCAGCTGTTCAATTAAAGCAGGCGGCACTTCAGTTGGAGCCGCCGCGACAATAATTCGATCAAAGGGAGCCTCTTCGACCCAACCCTCATACCCATTTCCCAGTCGGTAATGAATGTTTGAATAATTTAAATCTCTTAAACGCTTCTTGGCAGTTTTTAGGAGTTCCGAAATTCGTTCAACCGAATAAATCGCTTCGCAAAAAGGGGCCAAAAGAGCTGTTTGATAACCGGAGCCTGTCCCAATCTCCAGCACCCGACTAGAGGGTTTTGGATCCAGTGCAATCGTCATTTGAGCCACTAGAGACGGCTGAGAAATCGTTTGTCCATGGCCAATGGGTAAAGGACGGTCAAGCTCTGCCAAATATTCTAGGTCTTTGTCTAGGAATAACGAACGATTAAGAGAGTTGTAATGTTCCATGAATGCTTGCCGATCCATAATACTTACCTCCTCCCTTTAAAAATGAAGTTCGTATTGGTCATCCTCAATCACTTTAATCTTTTGTGCCTAATTCACTTTTTAAATTTTCCTACCGATTATAACAGGTCTGCCAGTACTTCCAGCCCGTAATTGGCGATTTCAATATCTTCTTCGGCTGTGCCGCCGCTAATGCCTAAACCGCCGATTGTTTTATCATTTGTTTTGATGGGGACACCACCACCGACAATCGTAATCGGCTTCTCGTTGACTCGGTCAATGCCATACAGCGCTTCTCCCGGCAAAGCCAATTTTGAAAGCTCTTCAGTGGTCATATTTAAAGCCACTGCTGTAAAAGCTTTGCTGGATGCCAGTTCATAACTAACTAAAAATGCGCCGTCCATGACATGCGCCAGTATGGGATTGCCTTCTGCATTACAGATAGCAATTACAATATTTAGTCCTTTTTTCTTCTGCATATTTTTCAATTTTTGCCGTTACTTTTTTTGCTACATCTAAATTCATTCGTCTGCCTCCTATTTATCTTTACAAAATCATTGTAGCGTTTACAAATAGGAAAAGCAATTCCCAGATGCAGCCAACGTGAGAGATTTTACGCTTGAAGATACTGACCTAACCGCTTCACCGCTTCTTTTAAACTTTCTAAACTTGCCGCATAGCTCAATCGAACATAACCGGCTCCGCCTTGCCCAAAAGCGGAGCCTGGGATAAGCCCCACTTTGGCTTTTTCTGCCAATTCCAAGGCAAACGCTTTGTCGTCTTGATTTCGATTTTCAGGGATTTTTAAGAACAAATAAAACGCACCAACTGGAGAGGCAATTTCAAACCCTAATTTTTCAAGGGCCCGAATTAAATAATTGCGGCGTTTTTCATACGCCTGACGCATGTTTTCCATTTCATGGTCCCCCTCTCGCAGGGCAGCAGCGGCAGCTATTTGAGCTGGCGTAGACACACAAGTCACGGTGGATTGGTGGATTACAAAAAAGGTTTGATAAAGCTTTTCTGGAATCGCCATGTACCCGACACGCAGTCCGGTCATCGCGAAACTTTTGGACAAACCGTTGAGAACGATGGTCTGTTCGGGAATAAATGTCGCAATGGATGTATGTTTGAAGCCATCATAGGTGAGATCGGCATAGACTTCATCTGCGACACAAAAGACGCCATGTTTTTTAATGACTGCCGCCAATGCTTTCAATTCCTCAGCGCTGTAAGAAGTGCCCGTCGGATTACTTGGGTAATTTAAGAGCACATATTTTACATCTTTTTCTTTGCTTAACACCTCATCGAGCTTTGCTGCTGTTAATACAAAGTCCTCATTTGCTGTATCCACGTGCACCGGCACTCCATGAGCGGTTTTTACGATATTGTCATAGAGTGAAAAATACGGTTCAGGGATGATAACTTTTTCACCGGGATTGAGTAACGCATTGGCTGCGACAGAAAGGGCTTCGGTGACACCCACTGTCACTAAAAT
>JBHWQC010000173.1:0-4588 GCA_043425375.1 Atopostipes sp. | reverse complement strand
TAGTGTGTGGGTTGAAAGCAACTTGTTTAATCGTTGCCTTGCTAATCCAACCAGTAAGCAAATAGCTTAGTAGCTATCCCTACAAGTAGAGGTGCAGCGATTCATACGATGAATTCTCTTAGTACGAGCAACACCCCCTTTGTGGGTAAGTTGCCATTTTTATTGTACTTCAAAAAAATATTTTCATAAAAAATTTAAGGGCTTGAATTACTATATGTCGATTGACTAATTTCAACAATAGATACGAAATATTAAAAATGATTTAGAGATTGAAATATGATTTCTATTTCTGCTGCGGTTTCATTTTTTTACATTTCAAAATACTAGGAGTGAAGCATTATTCATTGTGATAATTTTTATCTTTTTGTATCTAATCTTGCCACCGCTCATTACATTTAAGAGTGATGATAGGCCAGATAATCGGTATAAATAAATGCTTATGATTTCGCAAAGTCAACACTATTTATCTGATGCTGGTAAAGATTATCTTCAATCGAATGAAGAAAAAATATAGTTGCATCACAATTTGATAACGTTTTCCATTTCTGCTAGTCTCGTTTTATGGAAGGAGAAAATCATGAAAAAAATTTTACTATTCACAATGCTCTTTCTTTTAGCTTCGTGTTCGAACCAAGAAACGCAAGATTCATCCAATGAAACGGAGACGGCTGAATATCCAAGAGTAATCAAAAAAATAGAAAGAGTAGAGTTTGTAGCTTCCCATGAAGAAGCAGAGATGATGCAAGAGGAAGATATAGTTGACCCCGAAAATATTCATTTTGAGTTAACATTTTTAGAAGATCCTAAAATAAGTGGTGTATATGAAAATCAAATCGAATTGAAAATAGAGGTAGAGGAGGACGAAGAATTGCTTCTCGGAAGCACCCATTTTCGTCTAGAATATTATGATGGGGATGAATGGGAGCAAGTAGAAAATGTCCCTTATGGCGCAGAAGATGCTCAAGCTATTGTCACAAGTGGTGAGCCATTTGAATATACCTTTTATAATGTAGAACAATTCGAAACGGACTTTGACACAGGCGTTTACCGATTTGTTAATTCAGGCTATACTTTCCCATTTTATATTTATGTTCTTAATTAAAGTGGGTTGTTCTATTTAAGAATATGACTTAAACAACCAAAGATTAAGGAAGTTTCAAGAAAGAACTTCCTTATCCTATGGGTAAATGACTTTGAGCTCAAAACCTTCTATATAATAATTTATTGCAATCCAGCAGATTAATAAAATGATATTGCCAATAATTCTATAATCAAAGGGCAGAAGAAGGCCTATGAAGAATAATGCAATAATGAAAAAGATAAAGCTAATACGCCACCTTTTTGAATGTGTAATTTCAACAACTTGCCCTTCCTTCACAATTAAATCATTGCTGCGAACACCGGCTTGAGACACTGAAATCTTCGCTTCATTCGTCGGTAGTTCCAGTTCAATTTGTTCGTTTTGTTTAATTCGTGCCACTTGCTCATCATTGATATAGATGTTGATTCTGGAAAGAGCTCCAGAAAAACCGGTACTTCGTTTAACTCTAAGCAAAACTTTCACCTCCTAATCGTTTCATTTATAGCCAACATAGTGTGATGGGTTTATTTTTTATCCAAAAATTTTAGTCCAATATAGACTAAAGGGGATAAAACATACAGTAAAATATATAGAAACGGTAACATAATTCGGCTAAATCGTTTTTCAAGGAAGAAATCAATGGTCGGCTCTAGCTCATTTAAAGTGGTAGAAAATGTCCATACGCATATCCCTAAATAAACAGATACGATAATGCTTATCACGCTTTCGAAAAAAGGACCGATCCACTCGATATGAAGAAGAGGAAGCATTAAGAGAAATAAAAAACTGGCGATAATAAAACCTCTTAGTGAGAAATCTGACTGTTTACCTTGCGTCTTTCTCTTATTTTCTTCATTTTTTGTATCAAAATATTTCAGATAAACATAAATGAAAGGTGCAACAAAGTAGGGCATAATCATCATTCCCCGAAAAAGAGTAAAGCCTGTTCTTTTCATATCATATTCAGACCGCTCAATTAACCCTTTAAAAATATATGGAAAAGCCCATGTGCAGACTAAGAAGTAGATGGTCACAAAAATACTTAACCAGCTTTGAAAGGGTTCGCCTAACCAATAGCCATGCACTAAAGCGAAAGAAAATGTCAATAACACAAGACTCAAAATCATACCTAAACCTGGAAATTCAAACTTTTCTCTCTCTATCTTTAACCCGCCTTTAACAATTGCTTATTCGCTACTTTTTCGTGTCTTTCTTGTATTGTAACATAAGTATAAGTATTTTTAGGGAGTTTCATTGCTTTAAAGTTTAAAAAATTAAATTTAAGAGATAACTGTAGGCACATAATATCGCTAGAAAAGAAAGCAGAATTGGGATTGTTTTTTGAACTAAAGCAGAGAACGTCGTGTTAAATTCTTCGACTACAATCGGCAGGCAAATATGAGTGGGTGATACTTGCATCGCAATATAAGCGGTGCCCATAAGAAAAACTAAAAGGGGCAAGCCAGCGTTTGGGAGGGTTGCAAAAGCAAGTGGGAGAGCAACAGCCACCATCCCTTGAGATCCTATCAATATTGTGCCAAAGAAAAAGATTAAACCATAGATAATATAAGGCGAAATAGGCAGTTGACTAAAGTAATTGGGCAATTCTTCAATAACTCCTGCATGAACAAGCAGCTCTTTAAAAATCATAATGACAACAGTGGTGACCATTAGTTTTGTTTCAAAGGCGGTTTTAAACATTGGTTTTATTTCTGAAAAACGGAATTGATTGATAAAAATAGATAAAAGAATGACTAAAATGGCACTAATATAGACCGGAACACCAAATAGAAGAATGATTGCAATCGTTAAAAAGATGCTCCATAAACTTTTCACTAAATCCTTCACTTCAACTAAACGATTCACGTTTTTTAATTTACTTTCCGTTTTTGGAATTTTCCTCACATAAAAAATATAGCCTAAATAAAAAAGAACAAGCATTAAAGGTAGCATGGCCAAAAGAAATGGGGTAATTTCGATTCCGCTTAAGTTAATTGCTAATAAAACTGGAGGAAAAGTAGGTAGAAAAGCTTCCGGAATATGCCTGAAAAAAGAGGTTACGAAAGTCTTTTCGTCTGTATCCAAAGCTTCTCCCGCAGCATTCCTGACAATGGGGGCTGCAATGAGTACTGCTCCTGGTGAAGGCAAGAGACCGATCACAAACGGGGCAAGCATCGCATTAATTCTTCGGCTGTTAAATAGATTGGTTAACGATTCTTCCGCTAAGATTAAATGGTTCCGCTTTTCTAGCATTCGCTGTAAAAATGTGATGGTATAAAAAGCTAACACTAATTGAATCGTGTTGGACCCAAAGATTCCTTCTTTTAGTGAATTTAAAATATCCAACACTTCCATTTCATACAATAAAATGGTAGCTAAAGAACCAATAACAAGAGCGATTGAAATAGACTGATTGAGCCGCATGACAAGAATAATGACGATAAATATGATGAATAACTTTATAATATCCAACTTTTGAACCCCTTTTTAGTTTTTAAAAGCCCATAAAACGTTTAAGTGTTATAGGCTTTATTAGAATCTTTATTTTATATTTAGTTTTTTTAGTTTTGACTATTCATATATTCTTCCGCAAAGGCTAAAGCTTTTCCACCGTATACAGTGCCTGGACCTCCACTCATTAATATACACACATTCACCGTTTCCGCTAACTCTTCCATCGTGGCTCCTGCTTGGATGGCACTAGCTACGTGACTATGAATGCAACCTTCACAGCGGATAGAAACCGAAATGGCTACGCTCATTAACTCTTTTTCTTTCTTTGAAAGCACTCCATCTTTAATGGCATCGGTATGCAACTTTCCAAATGATCGCATGGTGTCACCTGATGCTTTCGCTAAGTTTCGATATTCTTTCCCAGTTTGTTTGAAACTCTCCATGTAATTTGACATGTTAATTCTCCTTGTATGTAATATTTTCTTCATATGGTTAGAACACTTGTACATATAAAGAATTCATTCCTAAAACCTTTACTACCAAAAAACTTCATCACGCTCCTTCGATTGTCTGTAAAATGATTTATGTGAACCACTTTCTCGAAGTTGGTATCAAAGCCTATTTCTAGTATAATGGCTTTGTTTACAGCAGTAAATACGTTAATAAGTTTCTTAGTTACTCATCTTAATCATAGTGATTGTTCTGTTAAGCTTTGTAGGGAGTGCTTATAAAGAAATGTATAAACCAAAATACGAAAAAGAAATTAGATGTCCGCTAGAATACGGATTAGAAGTTTTCGGCGGGAAGTGGAAATCTTGAATAATTTGTATGCTAGCTCAAAAAGAAGTGTTGCGTTATAACGAACTTAAAGATGAGATGATTGATATTACGGATGCCGTTTTGTCGAAAGCTTTGAAAGAGTTAGCAGAAGATCAGATGATTCACCGCCAACAATTTGCTGAGATTCCTGTACGAGTTGAATATTCATTAACAGCAAAAGGGGAATCTGTCATTCCAATCTTAGAACAGATTTGCCTATGGTCTTTAAATTAT
>JBHWQC010000172.1:0-6655 GCA_043425375.1 Atopostipes sp. | reverse complement strand
GATGGAAGAATTGCGTGTACAGTATATTGAGCTGCTTCAAAAGCAAACATCTCTCAGAAATGAGAAAACGTATTTGAAACAAGAGCTTTCTCGAAATAAAAGAGATGAAGAAAAAACGCAAACCCACATTTCCTCTTTGAGGGAAGAAGTGGCGGAACAAAAAGAAGAGCTGGAACAGAAACAGCGGACTTACAAATCTGTAAGTGAAGAATTGCTTTCGCTTTTAAAAGAGTACAAAGAAATCGAAACGACTTTAAACAAGAAAAAAGCGGAATCAAAGAGAAAAGCTGAACGCACGCAACAAACCCGCCATGAACTTGAACGCGCCAAAGCCAAAAAGAGCAGTTTAGAGGATATGCAAGAAAACTATGCCGGCTACTATGCGGGTGTAAGAGCGGTGATGCAGGAAAAAGGGAAGCTGGAAGGGATTGTCGGTACAGTGGCGGAATTGATTCAAATTCCAAAACCTTACCTACAAGCCATTGATACCGTGCTTGGAAGCAGCGGGCAGTTTGTGGTCGTTGAAGACGAAAAGGCAGGGCGTTCGGCGATTAATTACTTGAAACGGCATAAAAGAGGACGCGCAACTTTTTTGCCAATTACAACGATTAAGTCACGCTATGTCCCTAATCCTATTCAAAACCAAATTTCAACTACGCCTGGTTTTATTGGCATTGCGAGCCAGCTTGTCACTAATAACCAAAAGGTGCAAAATATTATTGATAACCTGCTGGGACAGACAATCGTGGCTGAGACACTGGAGTCGGCAAATGCAATTGCCCGAGCGATTAACTTTCGAAATCGCGTGGTTTCCTTGGAAGGGGACGTGATTAACGCCGGCGGGTCGATGACCGGAGGCGGAGGCCGTCAAAACAATACCAGCCCTATTTTCACCCAAAAAGTTGAGCTGGATACCTTAACCAAGTTCATTAATGAAAATGAAAAAGTAGTGGAAGAGATGCTTGCTCAACAGGGCCATCTTGATGAAGAGCTGCAAACTCTCGAAAAACAGGGGGCAGATATTCGCAGGCAAGGGGAAGACGCCCGTCTGCAGGAACAGCAGCTGAAAAATGAAGTGGAACATTTAGAAACGGAGTTAAACCGTTTAGAACGACAGCTCCAAGCCATTTCTTTTGAAGAATCGGAACAAAAAACCTTATTAAAAGATTATTCAAACCAACTAGATACATTAGAACAAAATCTATCGGGCATCACTAAAGATGTTGAGGAGAGCAACCGCCGTATGGAACTCTTATCTTCTGAACAGGAAAATATCGAAGAAGAAAAAGAAAAAATCGCGGGTAAAATCCAAGAGTTGGCTGAAAAACGAAACGATATGCGTGAAGACTTGGCCGAAACTCGAACAAATCGTCAGTATTTAGAATCACAAATTAATCAGAATCAAACGCAAATCAAAGAATTAGAACAGGATATTGAAGCTTTTGATGAAGAGCTGGAAGGCGAATCGAAAGAGGACCTCGAAGCAAACTTAGAGAAATATATTGCTGAACAGGCAAAGATTGAAGCAAATCAAAAAGAAGTGAAAGAAAAAGTACAGGCTGAAAATCGAGTGATTGCTGAAACAACCGAGAAACTGCAACAGTTAGCTGGCCGTCAAAAATACTTCGCGGAAGAAAAATCTAAACTTGATGTGCAGATTTCCAAAAATGATGTGCGGATGGACCACAGTTTGGAATACTTAGTGGATGAATATAAGATTGGCTTTGAAGAAGCGAAACTCATGAAAGAACCAGAGATTTCACTGGAAGAAGCGCAAAAACGAGTGCGTCTTTTGAAAAAAGGGATTGAAGAATTAGGGCCCGTCAACTTGAATGCCATTGAAGAATACAAGCAGGTGAATGAAAGATATATCTTCTTGTCCGAACAACAAAATGATTTGATTGACGCAAAAGTGCAATTGTATAATACAATGGATGAAATGGATGCCATTGTTGAGAAGCAATTTAAAGAAACGTTTGACCGCATTCAAGAAGAATTCTCTAAAGTCTTTCCAAAAATGTTTGGCGGCGGCTATGCGGAATTGGTCTTGAACCAACCCGATAATCTGTTGGAGACAGGGATTGAAATTATCGCCCAGCCGCCTGGAAAACGTCTGACACGTTTAAGTTTACTCTCAGGCGGAGAACGCGCCTTAACGGCTATTTCCTTGCTGTTTGCGATTATTCAAGTGAATCCTGTTCCGTTTTGTATCTTAGACGAAGCAGAAGCAGCATTAGACGATGCGAATGTTATTCGTTTTGGCCGCTACTTGGAAGAATTTGAAGGTGACACCCAATTTATCGTCATCACGCATCGTAGGGGAACGATGGAACATGCCGATCAACTCTACGGGGTCACCATGCAAGAAAAAGGCATTTCAAAAATTGTTTCGGTCACCTTAAATGAGGCCCAAACCATCGAAGGCGTGACCTAATATAAAAATACAAGGAGTTTTTATAAAATGGATATTAAACTCATTGCAATCGATATAGATGGTACCTTACTACGGTCCGATCGTACGTTATCTAAAGAAAACCGTCTAGCGATTCAAAAAGCAAAAGCAGCTGGTGTGCAAGTTGTTTTATGTACAGGTCGGCCGCTTCGATCGATGGATTATTTGATTGATGAAATAGAATTGCGAGACGAAAAAGACTTAGCAATCACCTATAATGGGGGCTTAATCCAACGAACAAAAACCGGTGAAATGGTCAAGCAGATGACATTTAATCGGGAAGAATGTTTAGATGTGTTCCAACTCGGCCAAGATTTAGGACTGCCGGTAAACTTTATCGATTTGGATTATATCTATGAGCCCCCTTATCCTGTTGGAGCAGAGTCCGTCTATATGGCAGACAGCCGAAAAAATCCTAGAAAAGATGCGCTCCAATTTAAAGAAGTTATTATGGATGACATTCCGGATACCCTTTCTATTAATAAAATTGTCATGAGCCGGCCAGGAAAAGAGTTAGATGCTCTTATTCCGCACATTCCTGCGCATTATCATGAGAGATATAATATCTATAAATCGCAAGACCATATTTTAGAAGTGCTTCCTCAAAATGTGGATAAGGGGAATGCCATGCGGCTGATTGGTAAGATGATGCATCTGGAGAAAAGTCAAGTTATGGGACTGGGCGATCAAGAAAATGATTTATCTTTAGTCGAGCAGGCCGGTTTAGGTGTCGCTATGGACAACGCCATTCCAGAAGTAAAAGCTGCTGCAGATTATATTACAAAATCAAATGATGAAAATGGGGTAGCGCATGCGATTTATAAATTTGTATTGAACGCCTGAAAAGCTTCAAGTAACAAGGTTGTGTACCGTACAATTAAATAGTTGCTTTGAGCAACTAGTATTAATTTAAAAGAGATTGCCCTAGACCTTAAGAAAACCAATGAAATATGGTAAAATATAAGGTGACATAAAATATAAAGAAATGAGGCTGACAGAATTGAGTTTATTTGACCGAATAAAATCAGTCTTCACTGGTGGAGAAACCAAGCAAGAAGAAACTAAAACAGATGAGGCTATTGAGGAAACGGTTGTTGAAGAGACCCCACAAGATGAGCCGATAGAACAAGATCAAGAATTATCGACTTACGAAGAAGGACTAGAAAAACCGCGGAAATCCTTTACTCGACGCTTTAAAGAAATGATGGCGAACTTCCGTTATGAGGATGAGGAATTTTTTGAAGAGTTAGAAGATTTGCTGATTGAATCGGACGTCGGATTTGAGGCGACGATGGAAATTTCAGAAGCCATGCGATATGAAGCAAGAGTGGAAAACATTCGAACTGTAGAAGATGCTGAGCGGGTACTGGTTCGGACCATGATTGATTTGTATGAGCGAACGAATCCAGATGACGTGGTCATTAATACAAATGAAGATGGTTTAACGGTTATCTTGTTTATCGGAGTAAACGGTGTTGGAAAGACGACAACTATTGCGAAATTAGCGCATCAATTAATTGAAGAGGGTAATTCTGTCATGTTAGCGGCGGGGGATACTTTCCGTGCCGGTGCTATCCGCCAATTAGAAATTTGGGGCGAACGCGTGGGGGCTGAAGTCGTTTCAACGCAGCAAGGAGGCGATCCTGCGGCAGTTGTTTACGATGGTTTAGAACAAGCACAAGCTAAAGGAATTGACTACTTGCTTGTAGATACGGCGGGTCGTCTGCAAAATAAGAAAAACTTGATGGCTGAATTAGATAAAATGAACCGCATTATTGAGCGTGAAATTCCAGGTGCACCGCATGAAACCTTGCTTGTTTTAGATGCGACAACCGGACAAAATGCGCTGAATCAAGCGAAGCAATTCCAAGAAGTCACCAATGTAACCGGTATTGCCTTAACGAAAATGGATGGAACAGCTAAAGGCGGTATCGTTTTAGCTATCGGGAAAGAGTTAAGTATGCCCGTTAAATATGTGGGGCTTGGCGAATCGATGAATGACTTACATGAATTTGATTCAGAAAAATTTGCGTACGGTTTATTTAAAGATTTAGTGAATTAATTTAAAAAAAGAAATGGTGAGGAAATGGAACTTGAAAAAACAGTCCGCATGAATATGCTGTTTTCTTTTTACGGGGCACTTTTAACGCCGAAACAAGCACAGTATTTGTCTGATTATTATGAAGAAGATTATACTTTAGCGGAGATTGCGGATAACAATGGCGTAAGCCGTCAAGCGATATACGACAGCATTAAACGAGCCGAAGAATCGTTAATGGACTATGAAGACAAGCTCCATTTGCTTGAAGAATTCGAAGCGCGCCAAGACGTTTTAGAGAAAATTAAAAAACATATCAATGAAAATTATGAAAATGATGAAGAACTGAATGAGTTAATCAATCAAATTGTTCAGGATTCAACGAGAGAGGAGAACTAGCTCATATGGCCTTTGAAGGTTTAACTGGGCGTTTGCAAGATGCGTTTTCATCGCTGCGCAAAAAGGGAAAAGTTAGTGAGCAAGATATCCAAGACGCCATGCGTCAAGTCCGACTTGCTCTATTAGAAGCAGACGTAAACTATAAAGTTGTTAGAAAATTTGTCAAATCGATTCGAGAAAAAGCACTTGGAGAAGAAGTATTAGAAAGTTTAAATGGAGGTCAGCAAGTTGTAGGGATAGTATACGATGAGTTGACAGAAATAATGGGTGGCGAACAAGCAGAGGTTGTCATTTCTGATATCCCGCCAACTGTGTACATGATGACTGGTTTACAAGGGGCAGGTAAAACAACCACAGCCGGTAAACTAGCCAATTTCTTACGCAAAAATAAAAACATGAAACCGATGTTGGTTGCGGCGGATATTTACCGTCCAGCGGCAATTGATCAGCTGCAAACGATTGGAGAACAACTCAACATTCCGGTCTTTAGTATGGGAGACCAAGTCAGTCCGGTTGAAATCGCGAAACGGGGACTTGAAGAAGCGAAAAATCAAAATCGTGATTTAGTTATTATCGATACGGCCGGTCGTTTACACATTGACGAAGTTTTAATGACGGAATTATCCGATGTTAAAGCGGCGGTTGAACCGGATGAGATTTTCCTTGTGGTCGATGCGATGACCGGTCAAGATGCTGTCAATGTGGCGGATTCCTTTAACGAACAGCTTGATATTTCTAGTGTCATTTTGACTAAGTTAGACGGAGATACACGCGGTGGGGCGGCGCTGTCGATTCGCGAAGTAACCGGCAAGCCGATTAAATTTACCGGTACGGGTGAAAAGCTCGATGCCATTGAACCGTTTTACCCGGACCGAATGGCCAACCGCATTCTTGGAATGGGTGACTTGCTGACCTTAATCGAGCGTGCCCAAGAAGAAGTTGATGAGAAGCGAGCCGAAGAGTTGGCCCAAAAAATGGCGGAAAACCGCTACGACTTTAACGATTTTATCGAACAAATGGATCAAATGCGCAACATGGGTCCACTTGATCAAATTCTAAAAATGATTCCAGGTATGAACAATTTGCCAGGAATGGACGATTTGGAAATCGACGAGCGAGAAATGGACTACATGATAGCTATCGTCATGTCGATGACGGAAGCAGAACGTGAAGACCCCGATTTACTCAACCAAAGTCGCCGCCGCCGTATCGCAAAAGGATCGGCGCGTTCCCTGCAAGAAGTCAACCGCTTGATTAAACAATTCAAACAATCGCGTGAAATGATGGCCGGCTTGTCCAGTGGAAAAATGCCCGCAGGAATGGACCAAATGTTTGGTGATGGCATCGGTGGGAGAATGGGCAAAAAAGCCCTCCAAAGTGCCGCTAAATCTCGTACGCGCAAAAAGAAAAAGAAAATCAAACGCAGAAGAAGATAAACAAATAGAGCCTGGAGCGCTTATCCGTTCCAGGTTATTTTTATGCGTAAATTTTTATTTGACCGTCAAATTTGGATATTATGATGGTCAAAATAAATATATCCGTCAAATTTAGATATTATGACGGTCAAAATAAATATATCCGTCAAATTTGGCTTTATTTGACGAACAAATCTAAAATTTTACCAAGTTAAACCTCATCCGTCATATTTTTCTGATAAAGCAGCCCTGCAAAATGGAGTGCAAGTTTCACTTCCGCCAAAGCTGCGATTAGTTTGACTTGCAGATGCTCATCCGCAGCGATATCCATAACGGTTTGTTCACTGTTTG
>JBHWQC010000171.1:0-3090 GCA_043425375.1 Atopostipes sp. | reverse complement strand
GACGTTTTATGTATGTGTATACTGAGAATGGATAGTTGGAGGTCCTTATGACGAAGCTTCATTTTATAATCATTCTTTTAGGAAGTGCTTTATTTTTTTGGGATGTCTCCTATGGAGTAGGTTGGTTGGTCGGCTGGCTTTTTGCGGGTCTTTTAAGACATTATCGAGAACCAATTTTAGAATATTTAATTGACTTTGACCATTTTTCTACTATAACATATGTTTCATATCTAATAGGAGTAATGGTTTGGATTGCTATTCCTTTATTAATTTCATTCTTCTTGATGGATTATATCAATCCACTCGCTGTTTTTGGTGCTTTTTTTGTGGATAGATTTTTAATGTTCATGCTAAATCTTTTTAGGAAGGGGGCAAAATAATGTTTCAAATCGAACAATTTTCTATTGTGGTGGTAGCAGTCTTTCTTATATGGGGATTTTGGCAAATCCAAAAAGAGTTGAAAAAACTTCAAAATGGCAAGGAGCCAAGCCGCTTAACGGCAGCTGTTATATCCTATGTGAAGTGGATAAATGACTACACCATTGATACAATGGGTCGAAAATATGGACCTAAATTCTCAGCGTATTTTGGTTCTGTATTTATTTATCTATTAGTAGCTAGTATAAGTGGGTTGGTTGGATTAGCACAGCCTACCGCAAACTTTAGTGTAACCCTTGTTTTTGCATTAATTACTTGGATTTCTATTCAAGTGGTTAAGTTGAAAGAGAATGGTGTAAAAGGATACTTTAGTAGTTTAACAGAGCCTTTTGCTTTCTTTTTAATTCCAAATATTTTTGGAGAACTAGCGCCATTAGTTAGTTTACCATTACGTATCTTTGGGAATATTATCGCAGGGTCTGTCATTATGTCACTAGTATACGCTTTTACTGGATGGTTGAGTGGAGTTGTCCCAATAATAGGGAACTTTAACTTCATTGGTGTAATTGTTGCGCCAATATTGCATTTGTACTTTGATTTGTTTGCAGGCTTTTTACAAGCTTTTATCTTTTTATCGTTATCACTTATTTTCATTGGGGTAGAAGTATCCCAAGAAAATTTATAAAATATAAAATTGAAAGAGGAGTTGTTTTAGATGGGAATTGGAGAAGGATTAGTAGCATTAGGAGCAGGTTTAGCAGTATTTACAGGTTTAGGATCAGGTATTGGTCAGGGTATGGCAGCTGCTAAAGCAGTTGAAGCTGTAGGGAAAAACCCAGAAGCACAAGCTGAAATCCGTACAATGTTAATGCTTGGTGCAGGTATTGCTGAAACGGCATCAATTTATGGATTATTGATTGCTTTCTTATTGCTTTTTGTATTTTAAACTCGAAAAAGAGGGATAAAACATGGTCGATATAGCGGAAAAGCTTTTTCCCAATCTTTTGACATTACTAACCCAATTAGCTGCGACAGGGATTATCTATTTATTATATCGAAAATATGTCCACGAACATGTGATGACCTATTTAGATAAGCAGGCAGCCGAGTTAAATGCAGCACAAAACTATGCAAAAGAAGTTGAGGAAGAGGCATCAGTAAAGTCTCAGGAATTAGATGCTGAGTACGAAAAAAGAATTGAACAATTACGGCGTTCAGAGGAAATGATGCGCAAAGAAGCGCAACAAGAACGGGCGGGTATTCTTCGCCGAGCAGAAGAAGAGAGAGAAGCTTTACTTCGAAATGCTCAAATTGAAATTGAAAAGGATCGTGAAGCTCTGCTCAGAGAAGTCGAAGCTCATGTCCTTGATTTAGCCGTAAACGTTACAGAAAGAACATTAGAAAGTTACAGCTATGATGATGAAGAGTTATTTAAGGTTCTTGAATCAGAAATGGAGCAGATGAGCCATGAGACTAACTAAGCAGTATGCACATGCTTTTTTTGCAGCGATGCAAGATGCGCGTTCAGTCGGCTTTTATCATGAGCTTATTCGAGTCGCAAAGATTTTAAACAATTTGCCAGACTATGTGACTTTGGTTGATTTCAAACCTGAGAAATTTTCTTTAATACGTGAAGCATTGGAAGCAGAGTTCGACCCGCTTTTGGTAAACTTTTTAGAAGTTCTTGCGCAAGATGGTCTACTAAGTCGTTTAAATACGATTATTGAGGACTATCGCCTCTTGTTAGTGGAAGAAAATTTACTCTATGATGTGAAAGTCTATAGTGCAAATCCTCTAAAAGAAGAAAGCAAAAGACATATTGAAAAACTCGTTGAAAATCGATGGGGTACAGATTATCTTATTGATTACAGAGTAGATAGAAAAAACATAGGTGGTATTCGACTCGAAGTGAATGGTGCGGTTATTGATACGACATTTCGTTCGCGCATCGATCAAATTATAAGAGAGGTGCAGAATGGCTGAAAGAGATGAACAAATTGTTCAAAAATTAAAAGAAAGAATTCAACAAATTGATTGGGAGTTTAACGATCTGGATACGGGTTCCGTTTTAACCGTAGGAGATGGGATAGCTCTTGTTCGCGGCTTACGCGGTGTTCAATCAAATGAGTTGGTTCGTTTTGAAGATGGCACAGTCGGTTTAGCTCTAAACTTAGAGGAAAACCAAGTAGGTGTTATTTTACTAGGTAATGATGAAAATATTCGAGAAAATGATACGGTTTACCGTACAAATGAAATTGCACGAGTTCCTGTAGGCGATGAACTGCTTGGACGTGTAGTTGATCCATTAGGTGTGCCCTTAGATGGGAAAGGCGAAGTCGGTGCGATGGAGGATTATTTAGTCGAACGACCTGCGCCAGGTGTAATGACGCGTAAAAGTGTGCACCAGCCTCTATTTACAGGCGTTAAAATTGTCGACTCGATGATTCCAATCGGGAAAGGTCAGCGTGAATTAATTATTGGTGACCGTCAAACAGGTAAAACGGCCATTGCGCTAAACGCTATTTTAAACCAAAGAGACACTGGCGTGAAGTGTGTGTATGTCGCTATTGGTCAAAAATCGTCAACGGTTGTAGAGATTCAAGAAACCTTGGCACGCTATGGGGCAGATGAGTATACAGTGATTGTAAACAGTCCCGCAGATGATCCATCCGCCTTGCAATATCTTGCGCCTTATGCAGGAACTGCAATTGG
>JBHWQC010000170.1:0-9762 GCA_043425375.1 Atopostipes sp. | reverse complement strand
TGCCGTTTGTTATTTTCTCCATGTAATCGACCTTTCTTCTTCATTTTAGTGAACAAAAACGACCTGCAGTTGAATTACACAGTCAACCGCAAGTCGTTTACTTGTTTCAAATCCAACGATTAATTAGTCATCAAATTCATATTCTTGTTTATTTCTAAATTTATTATAGAAAAGCGGAGAGACGGAACGTTCTTCGTAAACGCGTTGAATGGCCTGACCGATTAATTCACTCACACTGATTAATTCAATTTTATCGAGTCTTTTTTCTTCAGGTAAATAAATCGAGTCTGTAACGACCATTTTCTTAATGACCGAGTCCTCAATGCGCTCAATTGCTGGCGGCGAAAAGACGCCATGTGTTGCGGTGGCATATACTTCTGTGGCACCCCTATCGATTAGCGCTTGTGCCGCACTTGTAATCGTACCGGCTGTATCAATCATATCATCAATGATAATCGCTTTTTTACCTTTTACATCACCTATAATGTTCATGACTTCTGAAACATTTGGTTTGGGACGGCGTTTATCAACAATAGCAATGGAAGAGTCTAAAAATTCCGCTAATTTCCGGGCACGGACAGCTCCGCCGTGGTCTGGAGAAACAACAACGACTTCTTCGCCTACTAGATTATCATCTAAAAAGTAACTCGCTAATAGTGGCGCTCCTAATAAATGGTCTACTGGGATATCAAAGAACCCTTGAATCTGAGCGGCATGTAAGTCTAAGGTGACGACACGATCTGCGCCCGCATTTGTAATTAAATTCGCCACTAATTTGGCGGTAATTGGCTCACGCGGTTTCGCTTTCCGGTCCTGTCTGGCATAGCCGTAATAAGGAATAACGGCTGTAATGGTTTTTGCACTCGCTCGACGCAAGGCATCAATCATAATTAATAACTCCATGATGTGATCATTTGTCGGATACGAGGTGGGTTGAATGATGAAGACATGGTCTCCTCGCACACTTTCTTCAATACTAATCGCAATTTCACCATCGGCAAAACGATTGACGCTTAATTCTCCGAGTTCCAAATCTAAATAATCTGAAATTTTCTCTGCGAGGGGCTGGTTCGCACTTAAAGAGTATATTTTCATACGCTCATCATTTTTATTCATATTGATCCTCCGTTTTTCTAGTCTATCTTTTCATTTTGAGTGGTTTCTTCTTCTTTAAAAAACCGGGTATAAAACTCTTCTTTATTGACTTGGCGTGCTCGCGCTAGACCTAAAGCATTTTCCGGCACTTCCTCTGTGATGGTAGAACCAGCTGCAACAAAGCTGTTTTTCCCTAAGTTCACCGGCGCCACTAGATTGGCATTGCTTCCCACAAACGAATGGTCGCCTACAAACGTTTTATTTTTCGTCTTTCCATTGAAGTTAGCAAAGACAACCCCACAGCCAATGTTAACATGTTTGCCAACTTGGGCATCCCCAATATAGGTATGATGACCGGCTTTTGTGTGATCTCCAATCGTTGATTTCTTAATTTCCACATAGTTGCCGATGTGTACCTTTTCGCCCAAGATAGCACCGTTTCGTAAATGACTGTGTGGACCGATATCTGAACCTTTTCCGACTGCAGCACTTTCCAAAACGGACTGACGAATTTCCACACCATCCGCTATTTCACTGTCTTCAATGACGGAATGCATTCCTACAACAACATCTTCCCCAAGAACGGTATTCCCTTTAAGGTAGACACCTGGTTCAATGACTGTATCACGCCCAATTTCAACTTCGGTTTCGATATACGTATTCTTTGAATCAATAAGCGTAACGCCATTAATCATATGTGTTTCATTTATACGATCTCTCATAATGGCTGTAGCTTGAGATAAAGCGACTCGATTGTTCACGCCTAATGCTTCATCCATATTGTCCAACTGATAGGCGCCCACTTGTTCGTTATTGTCTTTAAGGATTTCTAAGACATCAGGTAAATAGTATTCGCCTTGCGCGTTATTGTTGTCGACTTTTTTAAGGGCTTCGAACAATTCTTTATTATCAAAACAGTAAGTTCCTGTATTGATTTCTCGAACCGCACGTTCTTCTTCATTGGCATCTTTTTCTTCGACAACTTTAGCGACTGAACCATCTTTCGCACGAATCACTCGTCCATAACCATGTGGGTCTTTTGCTAAAGCCGTTAAGATCGTTGCTTTTGCCTCTGTGTTTTCATGTTCATCCATTAACTGCTCTAATGTTTCTGCTCTTAATAAAGGCGTATCTCCAGACAGAACAACCGTTGTTCCTTCTTTTCCTTCAAGCAGTTCGCGCGCTTGTTCTACTGCATGCGCGGTGCCTAATTGTTCTTCTTGATAAACATATTCACTGCGGTCTCCAAGGTACTCTTGAATCATTTCTGCACCAAAACCAGTAATTGTAATGACTTTTGTCGCTTGTGCGTTTAAAGCGGCATTCACAACGTGACCTACCATCGGACGCCCCATGACTGGATGCATGACTTTAAACAACTTGGATTTCATACGTGTCCCTTGACCGGCAGCCAAGACAACGACATAACGATTTTTCATCTCTATCTCCTTACTTCCTTATGCATGTAATATTTATTGCTTGTCGCTTGTAACTTGAAATTAATACGCTCTAATCTTAAGGGATTTAGTCGTTATTTTCAATAGACTTTCCCACTGAAAGGAAGTTTCCTACCTCCACTTCAATCGTTTGTTTTTCTTGATTAACTGCAGCTACTTTTAGTAAGGAATGGTAGCTGTCGTTTTCTTTCTGGCTATTGTGTTCCAACAATACTACCGAATCCACCACCTCGCAGTCAAACTCAGCAGCCATCCGTTCAAGACCAGTAATCGTCCCGCCTCCTCTTAAAAAATCATCAATAATCAGAACTTTCGAGCCTTCTTTTAAGCTGATTTTAGACAGTTCCATTTTTTCGACTTGCTGTGAAGAGGAACGCGGCAGATAATTAATACGGACAGTAGAACCTTCTGTCACCTTCGAGGAGTTACGGACAATTACAAAAGGCACATTTAAATTATTCGCTGTGGCTTGTGCAATGGGTACCCCTTTTGTAGCAATCGTCATAATGGCATCCACTTCTTGGTTGATATATTTGGAGGCAATAATTCGCCCAATCCGGTTCAGCCATTTCGGATCGCCCAATATATCGGACGTGTAAATGTAGCCACCAGGAAGTAATCTTTGTGACCCATTTAATTCATTCCTCAAATCGATGATTTCTTTTTCTAGCCGCTCATCTTCAAAATAGGGTTGAAACTGCACACCTCCGCGGGCACCGGCATAAGTAATGATGCTTCCCATATTATTCTCTTCAAATGTGTGCTTGATAATGGTTAAATCTTCACTAATACTCGATTTTGCGGCATTAAATTTATCGGTAAAATAACTTAAAGGTGTGGTCGCATTAGGGTTTTGCAGAAAGTAAATCACCATCTCAACTAAACGTTCACTTCGTTTAACTTTCACGGGGCTCCTCCTTGTTCGTTTCTTTCCTTTATCTTACCGAATCTATCAACATTTGTACATCTTTTTACAAAAATGTTCGTCTTTTAAGCTCTGACATTTAAAGACTATAAAAAAATCCTATCTGCCTTTCGTAAAAGACAAGATAGGATTTATTTGATTAACTTCTTATTTTTTCAATAAATAAAACAAGAAAGAATAGCGCCAAGAAAATCAGTGTAATCGTGGCTCCTGGAGGTGTTCCTTGATAATAAGAAACCGTCAAGCCGCTAAACATGCCAATCATCGCCAAGACGATCCCAATTAAAATAACCCCGGTAAAACTTTTTGACAGGCGCATGGAAATAGCTGCCGGCAAGATAAGAATGGCAGACACCAGTAAGGCGCCGACAATGGGCATAATAATCGCAATCGCCACACCAGTGATTACATTAAAGGCGATAGACATTATACGCACAGGTAAACCGGCAGTAAAAGCTGTTTCTTCATCAAATGTCAACACATACATGGGCCGTCTGAAAAAGAGATAGAGCAGGATGATTAAAGTTGTTAACACAAATAAAAACACCACTTGCTCGATTGAAATGGTGACGATAGAGCCGAATAAAAAAGTATTTAGACTCATCGCTGTGGTATCATTAAAACTCATTAAAACTAAGGCTAAGGCCATACCACCTGACATCATAATCGCGATAGAAATTTCAGAATAAGATTTATAAATCCTTCGAATGTATTCCAATAGAATCGAAGCGACAATGACCACAAAGATATTGGTCCAAGTGGGAGCGACGCCTAATAGCAGGCCTAAAGCGACGCCGACCAAGGATACATGGGACAAAGTATCCGCAAGCAGCGTTTGTCTTCTTAAAATAAGAAAAAGCCCTAAAATGGGAGCGATTAATGAAATAAGAAAAGAAGCTTGAAAGGCCTGTCTCATGAATCCATAGAGAAACATCTCCAAGGCGAATTCTCCTTTCTAAGTAGCTCAATATGCTTGTCCACATAAGGACGCAATTCCAAGTGGTCATGGGTTACCATTAAAATGGCTTTATGATGCACAGTCGTATTGTGTTTGAGCAGTTTATAAAACTCCTCACGGGACTGTGAATCCATTCCTGTGGTCGGCTCATCCAAAACAAATAAATCTGGATCCATCGCAAACACACGTGCGAGCGAAATCCGCTGTTTTTGCCCGCCGCTTAATTCGCCGATTTTTTTATGGCGCATTTCCCACATCCCGACTGAATCCAACGCTCGTTTCACATGTTTTTTGTCTTTATCGGTGAGTTTTTTAAACCAGCGCCCTTTGGGGTAGCGACCGGATTCAACAAGCTCTCGCACAGTGCTTGGAAACCCGGTGTTAAAGGAAGCGACTTGTTGGGGCACATAACCCACGGACAGCTTTTCACCGCTTGCATTGGTCTGGGCTCGCCTGACTTCACCAGTTGTTGGATTCAATAAGCCTAAAATATTTCGAAGCAGCGTCGTCTTGGCGGCTCCATTTTCACCCGTCAACATGACAAACTCGCCAGGCACAACGGTAAAATTAATGCCAGTTAATACCGGCTCATCCTCATAATTAAAAGATAAATCTTTGACTTCTATATAAGGTGCTGTTGGCACAGTACCCCCCTCTTTCTTTGTTTAATTCACGGATAATTGTAATTGTTCTAAATTCGCCTGCATGGCTTCAAGATAGAGATTGCTCGTCCCCTTCAGCGAAGCAGGTGCATTTTCCAAATCATACAGCACCGCAATGTCCTTGTCGGTTTCCTTAGCGACCGTCTCAGCAATGGCTGAGTTTTCACCGCTTTGGTAATAGATAACGGGGACGGCTTGTGCTCGAACAAATTCGATGGTTTCTGCGAGTTGCCTTGGGTTGGGCTCAACTTCTGTCGTCAAGCCGCCAACCGCCACTTGGTTGAGCTGGTAGCGATTCGCCAGATGACCGAAAGCCTCATGTTGGACCACGAAATCTCGGTTCTTTGCATCAAAAAAGGCCTCCTGATAGGCTTCATCTACAGCATTTAGAGTTTTTTGAAAGGTTTCTTCATTTTCACGGTAGCTGGCCTCATTGCTGGCATCCACCCGATTAAAGGCATCCGTAATTAAAGGGAGTTGCTTGGAAACAGCGACCGGGTCTAGCCAAAAATGCGGATCAAGTCCGCCATGGCCATGGTCATGAGGGTGTTCTTCTTTATGCTCATGACTATGCTTATCGAATTTTTCATTAACGGCTAAATCAAGACCATACGCCAAATTCACCACTTCCAGATCCTCATTTTCAACAACAGCCAGTAACTGCTCGACCCAAAACTCCATCACTTCACTACTATAAATGAAGACATCCGCTTCATTGACAGCGGCGACCGCCTGAGCACTCGGTTCGTAATGATGGGCGTCTTCACTTTCACCAACCATTAGAGAAACTTCTGCATGCTCGCCCGCAATTTCTTTGGTTATTTCATACACGGGGAAAATGGATGTCACAACTTGAAGGGTGTCGGGATTGCGTGCTGTATCTGTTGATTCATTTTCGGGTTTATCTGTACCACAGGCGCTTAAAAGCAGTAAAGGGGCTAAAATTAGAACCAAGCGTATTGTTATTTTTTTCATCGTGCTGCCTCATTTCATTCAGACGAATTGCTTTTTTGTAAATCGTAATTGTTACGATTTAGATTCTAACTGGAATTCACAAGGGTGTCAATGAAATATCACATGAAACTTCCTTCATAAACCCGTGTTAAAGTAGCTTCCATTAAAAAAAAAGAAGATGCTGATTGTACAGCATCTCCATGTCTTTTTCAATTAGAATTTAAAACTATTCAACTTCTTGCAAAGCTTCCGCCTCTTCATCTACAGTCTCTTCCACATTGGGAAAGTCAATTTGAATCGTATCGGTCAGTACGTCTGTATAACTATAAGACACTCGGTCGTAAGACTCCTGGTCCTCAATATCCAACTCTACCACAAAGACTGCGGGATACGTTTCAGAAAGCACACCTTCATAGATGTCTGTTCGACTGCGTCCCATCTCCACTGTAACGACAATTTCCTCGCCAACCAACTCATTAAATCGATCTTTAATGCTATTGATAGTTGCTGTCATTATCGACACTCCTTATTTATCCTTACTATTGTACCATACAATCCATTAAAAGTAAATGAACCATTAGCGAATAAATATGAGTGTCTTTTAATTGAAGTCGGCTATCCCCATTTTTGAAAGAGCATCGGCTAATTGGCCAAATTCCTGAATGGAAAGGCTCTCTCCTCTGCGAGAAGAGTCAATACCAGATTGACTAAAGGCTTCTCTTAAACGCTCTTCTTTTTCTTTATCTTTTAAGGCTTGCCTTAAATTATTCCAAATTGTTTTACGTCTTTGCTGAAAAGAAGCACGCACCAATTTCATAAAAAGGGCTTGATCCTCCACCTCTACAGCCGGCTCTGCTCGAATATCCAAACGAATCACTGCCGACTCCACATTCGGCTGAGGCATAAAGACCGTTTTTGGCACGGTGAAGGCGACTTCTACTTCCGTGTAATACTGCAAAGCAATTGAGAGCGAACCATAAGCTTTGGTGCTCGGTTTTGCTTCCAGACGGTTCGCCACTTCTTTTTGCATCATCAATACCATAGTTTCAACCGGCAAGTCACTTTCAAGCAAGGCCATAATAATCGGCGTTGTAATGTAATAGGGTAGGTTCGCGATGACGACCAGGCATGAGGATTCCGCTAAATAATCTTTCGCAAATTGTTCAAAATCCACTTGTAAAATATCTTGATGAAAGATCGTAATGTTGTCATAAGGCGCTAAGGTGTCTTCTAATACAGGCAAGAGCCGTTCATCAATCTCAAAAGCAAAGACTTCCTTGGCTTGTTTGGCGATTTGTTCGGTCAAAGCGCCAATCCCCGGACCTATCTCGATGACTGTCGTTTCTTTATCTACATCCCCAGCGTCCACAATATTTCGCAAGATATTGGTATCAATAATAAAATTCTGGCCCAGACTCTTTTTTGCACTCAAATCATACTTCGCCAAAATTTCACGCGTCCGTGTCGGTGTGGCGATTTCCATATGGTTATTCATCGAAAGCCTCCTTTTTCATTTTCTCCATCGTTTCTTCCACTTCTCTTTCTGTAATCCCAAACATCGTCAGGCGTTTTTGCAGCTGCTTGCTGTTTGTATAGCCGATTCTAAGCTCTTCACCCAAGCGAATCCGCCGCTGTTTCGCCTGCCTGCCGCCCGTCAACCCGATATCTCGCAGAAACTTCGCCGATACCGTCGGCTCCTCTTCCTCTGACACACTGTACAAACCCTTCAGCGCTTCGCGAATGGTTTCTATTGAGGCGTGTTCAATTCCCAGCGAACCTTTAAATTTTGGCACGCCTTCATCCGTTGTAATGAAGGCATGTTTTACCCCAGGCACTTTTTGGGTAATTTTTTTCCGAATCGTTTCCCCCGGGTAATCCGGATCGGTAAAAACAATGACCCCCCTCGTTTCTTGGGCATGGGCAATCAATTCAAGTATTTCTGGCTCCAAGGCCAAGCCTTGCGTTTCGATCGTGTCGGCCTCTACAGCGAGTTTGATTCTTTTTGTATCACTTTTGCCTTCGACGACAATCACTTCTTTTATTTTTGGTTTCATTTTATTCTTCCATTAATCTAAAAATGAGTTTGGCATTATTGGTTGTTATCTCTGTTATTTCTTCATAAGAAATGCCGCGGATTTCAGCCAGTTTTTCGGCCACAAAACGCACATAACTCGGCTCATTCCGCTTGCCTCGTTTCGGCTCTGGACTTAAATAAGGCGCATCCGTTTCAATCAAAACTTTGTCTAGAGGAACAAGCTTAGCACTTTCTTGGACTTCTTGTGCATTTTTAAAGGTCAGCACACCGCTGAAGGAAATGTGCATGCCCAGATCAAGAAAACGGGCCATCCATTCTTTATCTAGGTTAAAACTGTGCATAATCCCGCCGACGTCTCCAACGTGCTCTTCTTTCAGCACTTGGTACACATCTTCCGTACTGTCGCGGTTATGAACCGTAATGGGAATATGCAAATCTTTGGCGACGCGAATTTGCCGGCGGAAAGCTTCTTTTTGAACTTCTTTGGCATCTTTCATCCAATGATAATCGAGGCCCATTTCACCCATGGCAACAATTTCTTCGGTCTGGAGGAGATGGATCAATTTTTCTTCCACTGCATCGTTATAACTCCCCGCCTCCGTTGGGTGCCAGCCGACAATCGGGTAAATATTTTCATAGGTTCCGCTGAGTTCCAGCGCCTTTGCGATGGTCTCCTCATCAAAGCCGACGATGGCAATTTTTGAGACATCCTGGGCTTTTGCCCGCTCAATCACTTCGTCGACATCTTTCGCAAATTGTTTTACATTTAAATGAGCGTGGGTATCAAATAGCATACTTTCATTCCTTTTTAATAGTCATTCAGCAGAAAAAGGGCAAGAATCTCTCGCCCTTTTTGTCTTATTCATTCATCAGCCAACAATGGAACCGTTTGGCATACCTTCTGGTGCATCTAACAATTTCAAATTCCCATCCGCATCTTCGGCCGATAAAATCATCCCTTGACTGATCTCTCCGCGCATTTTCATCGCTTTTAAGTTGGCCACAATGATGACTTTTTTGCCGATTAACGCTTCGGGTTCCGGATAAAACTCGGCTACACCTGAAACAATTTGACGGTCGCCGCCTTCATCCGCAGCATCGAGGCGGAACTTCAATAGTTTATCTGCATTTTCAACCTTTGCACAATCCATCACTTCTGCCACTTTCAATTCCACCGCATCAAAGTGCGGGAACGTGACTTCTTCTTTTTTCACAGAAGTGAGTTCAGTCATTTCAGGATTCCACGTTTGGTCCTCGTCAGCTTCCTCAGCCACAGGTGTCATATGGTCTTGAATGATGGCTGTTTCTTCTTCAACATCTAATCTTGGGAAAATGGGCTCGCCCTTTTCAATGACTTGCAGACCTTCAGGCAGATTGCCGTAAGCCACTTGGTCAAAGCTCATATCTGTTTCAACATCTAAACCTAACTGCTCGGCCATTCTTTCGGGTGTTTCCACTAAAAATGGACGCAGCAGTGTGCCAATTACCCGTAAACTTTCCACTAAATGCGCCATCACATTCGCCAGCTCTTCCGTTCTTTCTTCTTTCGCAAGAACCCACGGTGCTGTTTCATCAATATATTTATTTGTACGCGAAATTAATTTCCATACATTTTGCAAAACGACGTTAAATTGCAGCTTGTCAAGAGACTCTTGGTAGGTTTCAACCGTTTCAGC